>JAHDHP010000051.1 GCA_020631245.1 Bacteroidota bacterium
CAAAGCGGCTACTTCTCCGACGAAACCATGAAAAAGGTACAAGAAGAAGTAGATCGCCAAGCCGAACATTGGAGCATTATTCTAAATGAAGAAGAAGAGGAGTATGCATCCGTTGATAGAGAAACCCATATCGAATTTATGATCGATACCTTTCGAGTAGAGTATATGATGGAGCAACTCATGGAACATGATGGCTCTACGTCAGGTATATCACAAGCTCTCGGACATGGCGCACTAGGTTATGATAAACTCCTCAATAAATATTACAAAAAACTCATGAGTATCATAGAAAAGGAAGACAAAGAGATACTTCGAAATGCACAACGCCGTTGGATTGCTTATCGAGATGCTGAAATTGATTTGATTCACAAACTTTCCGAAGAAAAATATTCGGGTGGAGGCTCTATTCAGCGAATTCTAGTACCCTCTAAACGATTAAATCTCACTAAAAAAAGAGTGCTAGAATTATACGATCATTATGAAATTTGGTAGATTTATGTTTTATAGGTGTCAGGGAACAGGATTCATGAGTCAGACTTTGTAGAGACAATGCCCTATGATTGACCTAGTCCATGGAAAGTTTCATTTTTATTTGGATTTTCAATTGATGTGTTCGAACTTTTTACCTGACACCTGACACCTGACACCTGACACCTGACACCTGACACCTGACACCTGACACCTAAATCTATGCCCAACCGACGAAAATTCCTCACCCAATCCCTCCTCTCCACCCTAGGCCTCAGTCTAGGAAGCTGGGGATGTAAATCCACTAAAGTGGCTCCCACAGAATCCTCATCGCACGTCGCACATCGCACATCGCACGATCTTCCACTTGTCATCTCCACCTGGAATCACGGCATCCCCGCCAATGCCAAAGCATGGGAAATTATCGACTCAGGAGGACTTGCCATTGATGCAGTAGAGCAAGGCGTGCGCGTAGTTGAAGCAGACCCAACCATGACCTCTGTAGGATATGGAGGTCTGCCAGATCGGGATGGTAATGTTACTTTAGACGCCTGTATCATGGACAAAACAGGCAATGGAGGAGGCGTCTGTTTTCTACAAAATATCAAACATCCCATATCGGTAGCTCGCAAAGTGATGGACGAAACGCCACATGTATTATTATGCGGAAAAGGAGCCTTAGAATTTGCCCTCAATAATGGATTTAAAGCAGAGAATTTATTGACACCTGAATCAGAAGCTGCTTGGAAAAAATGGGCAAAAGAATCCAATTACCAACCTGTCATTAATATTGAAAATCACGATACCATTGGCTTATTAGCCATCGACAAACACGGCGATATTGCGGGAGCTTGTACCACGAGCGGACTCGCCTATAAAATGCATGGTAGAGTAGGGGATTCCCCTATTCTAGGAGCAGGTATGTTTGTAGATAATGAAATAGGTGGGGCTGTAGCTACGGGTATGGGAGAAGCGGTACTCAAAACGCTCGGTACCTTTTTGGTGGTAGAGCTAATGCGTAATGGGATGTCACCACAAGCAGCTTGTGAAGAAGCCGTCAAACGGATTGTCAGCAAGCAGGAATACAAGGATATTCAAGTGGGATATTTGGCAATCAATAAAAAAGGCGAACACGGTTCCTATTGTATTCACCCTGGTTTTAATTATGCTTTATATCAAGCAGGAACCAATAAAATGTACAACTCTAGCTCCTTTAAATCATAGCTATACACAATCCAATCCATGCAACAAGTAACCATAGGTATTGACATTGGTGGCACTAACACCGTATTTGGTATTATTGATCAGACAGGTAATATACTTGGGCGTGGACGTATCCCAACGACAGGACACCTGCAAATTGAAACGTATTTAGAGGCATTGGCAATGGCTATTAATACCTGTTTGGAAGGTGTCAATAAGGATATAGAATTAATGGGAATTGGTATTGGTGCTCCCAATGGCAACTACTATGAAGGAGCTATCAAATTTGCTCCAAATCTTGTTTGGAAAGGCATTATTCCTTTAAAACAACTCGTTGAAAAACATTTTCCTAATACCACTATCGTTGTTGACAATGATGCCAATGCAGCAGCCATCGGAGAAATGATTTATGGAGCGGCAAAAGGGATGAAAGACTTTATTTTAATTACACTTGGCACAGGTGTAGGCAGTGGTATTGTAGTCGATGGGAAATTGGTACATGGACATGATGGTTTTGCAGGTGAATTGGGACACACTGTTGTAACACCCGAAGGACGTCTTTGTACCTGTGGACGTAAGGGTTGTTTGGAAGCGTATGCTGCTGCCCGTGGAGTGGTTCAAACAGCAAGAGAATTAGTAGCCCAAGCAGGATTTGCAGGTTTGCTAGGCGATATTGAAAAAATTACTCCCAAAGATATTTTTGAAGCCGCTCAACAAGGAGATGTAATCGCCCTTCAAACCTTTCGAGAAACAGGTAAAGCATTGGGGCGTAAACTTTCCGATGCGATTTGCTACACGAGTCCACAAGCTATCTTTATATTAGGTGGCATTGCCTCAGCAGGCACTTATTTATTTGAACCTACCCAATATTATATCGATAAATTTACCCTCAATTTATTCAATGGAAAAGTACAATTACTTCCTTCTGGATTAGATGCAGGAAATGCGGCTATTTTGGGAGCTGGAGCATTGGTATGGCAAGAATTGAATATAAATGCCTAATGGCTTTGCTAATTTTTTTAGAGATTAAATTTAGGTGCTTGGTTTGTAGTTAGTGATATATGAATAAATGTTTTTATTTTTGTCTTGATGTGCTGGAAAAGTCTTAATAAATGTTAAATAAAAGATAAGATATTTGGAAAAGTGCCAAAAATATACTATATTATGGCTTTACTTAATTAACTTTATTTTTTTAACCAAAAAATCGATTATGGCACAACCAAAAAGATTCAAACCCAAGAACCCAGAAGATTATATCGAGTTAAAACCAGGCATTCTTGTGCGAAAGGATAGAACTAAAGATGTAATCCGTAATCCACAGAAAAAGAAAAAAGCAGATAATGAAAAAGCAGCTACTAAGTAAGTTGTAAATTCTTATTCTTATATATAATGAACGGTCAACAGGTATTATACTTGTTGACCGTTCTGCTTTTTGGGCGTGCCCCCATTTTCTTCTATAATTGCCACCAGCGAGGACGCTGGCGGGAACAATTATAGAAGAAAATAGGGTCGGGCTATCCGTTTGTAGTTGCCTTATAGCTACTAGTTTAGCATAGTCCTAGCGGTGTCTTCCGCTGTCAGCCCCGCTAGTCCTTGCTTCACAATAGCATCTATTTCGGCAAGCTATCACTACTATCCCTCACGCGAATATTGTGCGAAGTACTAGGTGCGATGTGCGAGGAAGGTACTTTTGCCACTCATTATAAATGATTTATAATCAAATGTATCGCTTTTGCAAATGTATAACGCGAGACAATGAGTGGATGAGCGAATGATTGAATAAGCGTTACGCTATATTCGCTATCGCTTTTGCAAATGTATAAATATTTTGTTTTAGTTTGCCTTATTGCTATTTATCAGGTCTTTAATATACACCACTGACACATCAAAAACTTTTGCGATTTGCCCCAGTGTTAGCATTTTCAACTCTACTAATTCGAGTATACTTTGATCTTTTTTTTGTTTGGCAATTTCTCTTTCTTCTTCTTTTCCCTCTAGTCTTCCTTCTTCTTTTCCCTCTAGTCTTCCTTCTTCTTTTCCCTCTAGTCTTCCTTCTTCTTTTCCCTCTAGTCTTCCCTCCTTTGCTCCTAATTGAAAAAAGTAATGAGTTCTAACATCAAATTCTACAGTCATATCTTGAATAATTTTTAATGTTGATTCTTCTAATTTACGCAATTTTGCAATCATTGTCAATTGTTTTAGATAACGTCCCATGTCTATTTTGTTTGGTGTTACCTTCAACAATTGTTCTATCGTACTTCGTAATACTTCTTCACTTTGGTTTTTAGGATATTTACTTAAAATTGCCAACATGATTACTTCTGGTACTTGTGAAGCAAGTAGTTTTTTACGATCTAAATCGCGAACCGAAAGTAAGTCAAAGCTTTTGAATTGTTGATTGTCAGGTAAATGGTTGGGCATGTTGGGCTTGTGACGACCGAAATAAATTACCAAATGACGAATAGGTTTCCCATACCGCTTTAACAGAATACCATGATATTCTGCCAAGCGATACAACATCTTAGGCTCACTTTCTGATTGAAATTCTATATGGAAAATAAACTTGTCTCCTATTTCTGTTTCTACTTCAAATAAAGAATCCATTTCTCGCTCAAGAGTGGTTTGTAACTTAGTTTCAAGTGGCGTATACTTTTTTATTTTGAAGTTGGACTGCCACTCAACAAGTTTTAGGAAAAGAGCAACCGCATTTTCTTTAAATACTTTATCGTACTTATTTCCCTCTTTTTTCTGTTTGTTTTTATCTTTTTCCATCGATCTTTCATTATGTGTTCTATAAGAAAGACTTATGAGAAGGTGTTTTTTCCCGCTGAAAGTGTATTTTTTTTAACACAGAAGACACAGAGAGGGGGTGGGAGTTGGCCAATATATCAACCCAAAATAAGAAAACACATAGGGCACGTACTTTGGACATAAATCGTAAATCGTTCCATCGGGGGCACCCGATGCCCTTACGCATTATACCTTTGTAAAAATAAGACATTTGATAATGTAGAATGTATAGTTTTGTTGAAATGCTCTTCAGCCTAGCCGCTGAAACTTGTTGTGAAAACCACCAGCGAAGACGCTGGCGGTAGCTCCCGTCGGACGTCGCATCGTAAATCGTTCAATCGTTTCTCGCGTGAGGGATAATAGTGGTAGCTTGGTGAAACAGCCGCTTTTGTGAAGCAATGCCTAGCAGGGCTGACAGCGGAAGACACTGCTAGGCATCTGCTGAACAAGCGGGTGTGAGCCAACTACAAACGGATAGCCCGACCCCATTTTTGTTTTTTTGATTCCACGAGTGAGGACGCTGGTGGTAGGATCTAAAAAACAAAAATGGGGGCACGCCCATCTGTATAAACAGTTAATAAACGTGCCCCATAAAGGTAAGTTATCGCTGATCTTTGAACGCATAATAGATCAGTGCATATATTAATATTCTATTAAGGAGTGTTCATAAATCCATCTATTCCTTGTCCTTTTTCTAGTGTCGTTTCGTAATAACCGAAAGTACCACCTACTGGCAATGGCCCCCAGCCAATTGAGTATCCTATTCCAATGACGAAGTGGTTTCCGCTTTTGGCATAAGAAACAGACGCTCCAACATCTGGGCCTAAAGGAATTCCAGCAGAGCCTGCAAGAGACCATCCATAACCAGTAAGGTTATTGACAGTAAATGAGGATGTTCTACCAGAATAATAATAGTCTGTTACTCCTATTGATACGCCAAGCTCTAGTCCTACATGTAAGCCTGCTTCTCCTAAAGTAAACCATTGTCCTTTTTGTGGGCCAACATTCATGCGTACACGTAGAGCTGCGACATGGGCACCACCTCCTACGGCTGCATCTCCTGCACCACCAATTGCTGATGCATCTGGGCCTAGAATATGCCTCATTCTTCCTGTGACAAGAGAAACGGCGAGTCCTTGTCCGAGCATACCAGAGTGGGCTGCATGGTTAAGCCCACTAGTTATAAGTCCTTGCCGTACTCCATCCCAGAAGTTGCCACCACCTATAAGGCTTCCAACTCCTCCGCTAAGTCCACCAATACCAATCATGCCTATATTACCAACTCCGCCTGCTGCTGCTCCACTGGCCATGCCTGATGAAATAGCTCCACTGAGGAAGCCAGATTTGAAACTGCCTCCTTGAGCGGCAGACATAAAGCCACCTGCATAGCCATGTGCTGTCATTTGGAAGGCTGCTTTTCCGAGGCTTAGACCAGAACCGAATATGGAGGTGGCGGCACTACCAATTCCAAAAGAAACGGCTCCTGAGATACCTCCAAAAAGGGCAGCTTTTCCTGCTCCTGCGAAGAAGTTATTACCATTTATCGAATTGTTGATTCCATTTGTTACTACTCCAACGGCAGCACCAAGTAATATAGCTGGAAGGATGTCTCCATCAGGATCGGTAAAACTGACGGGGTTATTGGCCATACTTTGGTAAGGACTCATACCGTATATGGCTTCTCCTTTCGGGTCGATTTGCATCCATCTTCCTAAGCATGGGTCAAGCCCTCTATGTAAAGCAGTATTCCAGTTGAGTCCAATATCTTCACATTTTTCGATACCATTATAGGTGTATGGGATTTGAGGTTGTTGTTGTGCCACCCATTCTCCTTTCATATTCATACCAAATGGATAGTAGTGGTGTTCTTCGAGCATATCACTTCTACTAATCACCTTGTCGCTATTTTGATCAGAGAAAGTAACACGAGTGTTGCCCAGGTAATCTTTGAGCATATAATCGAAAATAATCTCTCCATTGGTATCAAAGCGGATTCGTCCATCTTGGTGATAAACTCCATCTAATTGTCCATCGGTATATTCTACTGTTCCGATATAGTCTTTTTGCAGGGTGTTGCCATTTGCGGAAACTGTTTTTCTCGTTTTTCCTCCATTCCCTAAATAGTCAAATTGAATTTGATCGCTGTTCGTTTGTCTACTAACTGTTTGTGGTAGGTTGAAAAGGTTATAAGTAAGTGTCAATCCCTTACCACTATCGGTTAGCATATTCCCATTGTTATCATAGGTGTAACTAGAAGAGTTTCCAAATCCTTCGGAGGTCATTCCTGTTTCTGTTACGGATGCGAGTTGTCCGCCATTGGGAGAGTAGCTATAATTGAGGATGTCGATGACTGCATTGTTATTTGTGATATTATTGTTGGCATCCATTAGCACACCTCTGCGATTTAAGGTCATAATATTTCCAATGAGGTCATAAGTCGCGTTCATATTATAACTATTACTAGCTTGCCAACTGGTAGCTTCTGCTGTTTTACTTTGATAAGTGGCATTGGTTAGGCGGTTGAGATCATCATAGGCAAAATCATATGCTTGGACTGGGCCACAAAGTGTTGCCCATTCTACTCGTTCGATGTTTGTACCTGATGATGGATAGATGATTCTTTGAGAAAATAGGTCGTAATTGTCACCAGGATCACCTCCACCGCAGCAGTTGACACGATTAAAGTAGAAGTCTTCCATTTGATTGTCTAGTTCTTTCGGGTGGAAATTTGTTTGTTGAATACTAATCACTAGATCACCTGTGGCACTAATGATATACGTAATATCATCAACAATATATCCATTGCTACTTAGCCAAGCTTTGAGGTCGTCGGTAAAGCCATTGTCTGTACTTGTATTGATCGTATAAGGAAAATTCATCCCGCTTCCAATATTATTGGTGCTGTTTCCATCCTGATAAAAAAGGTTGGAGAAGGTCATTATATTTCCTGCTGGTACAGTAACTACTTGATCACATAAAGTAATGTTATTTGCACAAGTTTGAGATTGTGTTGGTATCTCATTAATGCCAATTAACCTTCCTGATTCATCATAGGAATAATCTATATTTTGTAGGAACTCTGTATGTGTGCTATTGGTAGCATGTAGGCTTTTTCGGTCTAGTTTCCCTTCCTCATTGTAACTTAAACGACTAATTAATTGTCCTCTATCCAAAGGGCTTATTTGATTATTTACAAATACTTCTTTTGGGCGTAGGTGTTGATCGTAGGTATTTGTCCATTGGAAGGTGTAAGTGTTCCCTTGCCCAGTACTATTATTATAATTGTGAAATAATACAGATTGGTCTACTTTTCCACTGGCATTGTAGGTGAACTCTGTTATTTCTTGTCCACCAATGTGGTTGTCTTTCGTAACGCTACCTACACGACCTATATCATCGTAATTTGTGTAAGTGGATCGTAACATATTGTTGGTGGCAAAGTTGAGTGTTTCATCGTAGTCGATCCAATCGATAGGGTTGTTATTCGCATCTTTGGCATAAACTGTTTGGTTGGTAACTGTTTGTGCCTGTAGACTACCTATGGTATAATAATGATCGATGCTAGTAGGAGTTATAGAGGCACCTATACCTGTTTGAATAGCTCGATCAAGTGCATCATAAATACTGACGGTTTCGGTACCATTTGCATCAATGTCCAATACTTGTCGCTCTAGTTCATCATAGTATATGTAGGTAGGAGTCGTTACTCCAGGTACTTTTTTACTAGCCATTAGTCCACGATCATTATAGGTGTATTCATAAGGATCACCTGAAGGAGGGCTAACACTTTCCAGTTGTTGTAGATCATTGTAACAGTAGTCTGTAATAATGTTTTGTACTACACCTGTCGTTGCATCAGTTAGGTAGGTTTGTACTCGAACGGTATTTCCTAAGAAGTCGTTGTAGGTAATAACGGTATTTCCATTTACGTCAATTACTTCACTTTTGGAGAGGGAATTGGTAAAATAGGATTTGCAACCCGTATTGATAAGTACATCATTTACACCATAGTTGAAGGTCGTATTTCCTTTAGGGGTATTTTTTTGTAGGACGCGACCTAGAGGTGAATTTTCAAAGATGTAGGAGGTGGTTCCTTTTCCTAAGTCGGTTTCTGAAATTACTTGCCCTTGATTGTTGTATGCCTTTTCACTAAGAGTTACATGACTACCATCTGCTGCGAAATTATCTTTTTGCATAGAAGTGGGACGCCCTAATCCATCAAAGAATGCTCTATCTATTTGATCGGCTATAGTAGTAAGTCCTTCGTTGGCATAACTGGTTATATTTTCTACTTGGTTTTGTCCACCTGTATCATTGCCATTTGCATCTAGTTTGAAAATATAGTTATAATCGGTTGTCATTCGACCATTGGAAATATGTTTTTTATCGAGTCGCATCAATGCGTCATATTCATAGTCGTTGTAAATGCCATTATGATCGGTGACTCGTTGTAGTAATTTAGTGCCACTGTAATATTGATGATGTTTGGTTTGCGTTTTTCCTCCTGGTAGGTGTTTAATCACATCTATAATTTGATCATTATCCCAAGTAAGTTCAATATAGTTCGGATCAAAATAAGTACTATCAGCTCCTGAATGAATTCCTGTTGCGCCAATTTTAGGACGTTTAAGTCCTAGTGTTCTACCGCTATCATCCCAGTGAGAAGTTCGTTTGGTCAATACAAAGTTGCCTCCTTTGACAGCAAACGTATTAATAGGGAATACAACTTTGTCTTCTGCTGGAACGCCATAGTTCGCTACTTCATATTCTTGTCTTTCTCCTCCAATTAATACCCCATTTAGTTTTTTGCTTACTTCAAAAGGTATTCCTACCATATGTTTGTCTAATAGAAGACTTTCGATATAGGATTCTTGTCCGTTTAAATTGGTGCCTCCATAACCATCATTTACATACTTGTACTCTGTTGAAATAATATCTTCGAAGGCAGCATCCAAGTATCCGTTTCCATTGGCATCTACTCCAGAAATAGAGGAGGTGACATTATTTTTATAAGTATTGTCATAGGTATACTCGGTAATGTTTGTTTTTCCTTCAACGGTGGCAGCTTGTCTTGAGACACGGACAGGTTTGGATCGAATTTGATAGGAATTTGTTGCGAAGACAAATTCTTCTGGACATTCAGGATCGTATATTGGAATAGGGTATAATAAGACCATTTCGTAATCACTATAGGTATAATTATCCTCTACTAGTGAATTGGATAAATTAGCAATTTGATCTCCTGATTCGTGATATATTTTTTGTTGTTTGGGAAAGCCTCTTTCTAAATTGACCCTAGGTGGTGTTGCAGGAAATCCGTAGTTACTGGAATTGGTTTCATTAGGATCAGGTTCTGTTTCGAAAACATGAACTGTTTTTCCTGCTCCTTCCATCCGTTCTGTTACATGAGAATAGGTAATGTGTGTTCCTCCGAATGAACTAAGAGGCACTATACTTCTATCCATATATAAGATCGTTACACTTTCATGATTACCAGGGCAGTATAAGTTTACATGTGCGGCATAATCTGGTTCTACAATACCCACTCCACTTGATTGCCCTTCTGGACAAGTCGAACAGACATCGAGATGGCTAGGAAGTTCGTAGGAGTACTGTTTCACCATATTCTTATCTGGATTTTCGCCATCACTTGTAGTGATACTTTTTATTCTTAAGCCACCTACAGGTACGTTTTCATCTAGTGTTTCGTCCCACTCTTTGGTAATTTGAACTAAAAATCCCAAATTATCTATATCACAAATAAACTGATATTCTTTTCCTTCTTGGATACAAGGAAATAAACTACTAAGATTGGTGCCAACTTGTAATCCACTTAATCCAGTATTACATTCGAGTTGATCATCTGTTACATTGTATAACTGTACACTAGCATTTGATATATAATATCCAAGTGCTTGCCCTGATAAGTCACAAAAGTTGTTGATGGCAAGTGTGATGAATGAGTTATTTAGATCGCCAGAAGGAATGGTAAAAGAACTAGTTGTGAGGTTAGAGGTGTTTCCACAATTTTGTTCACGATTAAAGTCTAATATGGAATTTGTGTGATGATAGGTTACGGTATCATATTTTGTATTTGCCTCAAATTCAAATTCATTAAATCCGCCTGTAGGGTAGGTGATTTTGGTTAAAATTCCCAGTTTTAAAGAATCGGGATTGGTGTCTCTATTCGCGTTTCCTTCAGTATGTTCGAAGGTATTTCCACAAGCATTTGCATTAGTGATGGTTGTAGGTGGAATATTATATTCATCGTCGTTGTTCGAATAAACTCCGTTGAAATAGCCCCAATGATCTATTGCTTTAGAGAATCGGTTGGGGAGATGAATACGTCCGTTATGTTTTTTTCCGAAGTAGTCGAATTGGTGAGGAGGTAAGGAGATGCTACCATCACAACTTTCCTCATTGACGGATTGCAGCATTAAACGAAGATCTTCAGACATCCCTGTGGCATGTGTCGAATGATCTTGAAAATAGTCATAATTGAGCTTATATTTTTTGCAGAATGAACCTGTTGTAATACTAATTTCATCTAATGCTTTTCCTCCCAGATCATTTCTAGTATCAATATCATTGATGTCTTCTCTGTCTATACCATAATTAAAATGGACAGTTTCTTTAGTGCTAGTAATTGAAGTTAGGTGTTGGGTGTAAATTTCTTGTTCATGCATTGGGCCAGAAAGATCCTCGGTTGTGGAGCCACATCCAGCTCCTATGTCTCTTTTGGTATAAGTAAAAGCTTTGGAAGGCACTGTTGGATATGAATAGGATTCAGGGGTGTAGTTCAAGGTGATTTCGTAGGTTTTATTGGGGTCAATAATTTTTCTTAGAAACCATCCCGAAGGGGTACTACCTACTGTTCTCCCATCGTCTTCAGCTCGGTTACTAAAGCGTTCGATGGCAAATTCACCTTGTGTAGTTTCAGAGGCTAATCCTCCAAATATATATTTTACTCCCTCGGTTGTAGTGAGTGTAAATGATTTGAATAAATCGAGGGTAATTGGGTTAGTCCCTCCTCTAGGTCCATGCCCATGATTTTGGGTTGTTATTTGATAAAATTCGTATTCTATTTTAATATCCTGTTCAGGAATCAATTTGACTTCTCCTCCTACATCAATGTAGAATTGACCTTGAATGCCATTGACATTGAATGAGAAAATATCAGCCTCTGCGTCTTTGTTTCCCCCTAAAATATCTTCGATGTTGTAATGGTTATAGTTCGGATCGCCAGTCGTAACACTAACATCATCACCGACATACATGTAACCATTCGGGCTTTCATCTGGGATACCAGCGACAGTTCTGGTTACACGTCCACCTGCGAAAAGGTTCCAACCTAGTCCTACATTACTGGCGGGTTCTGCTAGTCTTACTCCTGCTGAGTGGTAGGAGAGTGCAATAGGAATACTTAATGGTCCTTCTGTTATAGTATAGATGGGAATGCTGATATTAGGAACACCTGTTGAATAACTAACAGGAATATCACCATAAGCTCCTAGAGATGCTGCGCCTGGTGAGGGCATGGTCACATCTCCCATGAGTTGATTGACGGCTTGTCCGTAACTATTGGTATAGAGGCATAATAGTAGGCATACTACTAGTATATTTTTATAAAATTGCATTGTTCTATTTTTAAAATTCATTAATCAAGCTATAAATAGGGTAGGATGGTGGGATTGGGTTATTTACTTTTTACCAGTTTACTTACTTGTTGTTCTACCCCCTCTATGTCGAGAATTAGGGTATAGATACCTGCAACCAATTGGCTGGTATTAGGAATGGTATAGTTGTTCATTCCTTCTGTAATTGAAATAGGATACAATAGGATAGTACGCCCTGTAATGTCTTGTAACTTGATTGTTGCTTCTTGTGTGTGTGGAGCGTTTATTTCTAGTTGGAGCTGTTCTTGAAAAGGGTTGGGGAAGGCTTGTATTTGGAGTGGTTGATTGGTTGTTAAGGTTGTTTTGCCGTGTCCATCACTTGAACGATTTTTGCTACAGCGAGCAGATAGCCCAATTGTGA
Organism: Bacteroidota bacterium; assembly: GCA_020631245.1. Lineage (GTDB taxonomy): Bacteria > Bacteroidota > Bacteroidia > Chitinophagales > UBA2359 > JAHDHP01. Next base: position 12,499 of record JAHDHP010000051.1, read on the forward strand.
AACATTGTACATCAATTAGATTTTTTTCACTGGTTCTATCTTTTTGGAGATACACTTCGACACAGTAAGTGCCAGGTGTGAGTTGATTAATTTGAGGAGTTGTTGCTCCATTGCTCCAAAGGTAGGTGATTTGGCAGTTGGTGTCTGTTATGATCTTTCCTGTTCTGGTTTTACTTCTTGTACTACATACAAGTGGATCAACAGTTAGGCTGATACTTCCTAGCTCATCGTTACTTTCTTTGGTTCTATTACTATCAAAAGTAAGATTGTTACTAGTTGAAAAACCACTTCCTGAGAAAGAGCCTCCTAATAATATGTCTCCTAATGTACCTCCTGTGGTGAATACATCATCAGCAGATAGAAAGGAGTCACATACATCAAGTACCTCTCCTTTAACAGGGCCTCCATTGGTAGGATCAACACTTTGAATGATTTGAATAGGTCCGAGTATTTTGATGCAACCATAACTGTTGGTAACTTCGGCGGTATAGTTGCCACCGCAAAGATTGGAAATAGAAGTGATACCTGCACTTGGAGAAGGAGCTTGAAATCCATTGGGACCCGTCCAAGTGATGGTGTATGGGCCAGTGCTTCCGCTTACTTCTAGTTGAATACTTCCTGCACATGTAGAACCTGCTGGTGTAATAGATGCGACACGGTAGACAGCTTGGCTTTCTGTTGCCCATAGGCATAGAAAGGCCATTAACAAAATGGTAAATTTTGTTTTCATTGTAGTTAAAATTTGGTTAGTTATAAAATGGCATAGTTACGCCACTTTATTTACATAATGAATAACTTGGGATAGAGTAGGTAAGGAATGGAAAATAATGTGGGAAAATAAAAGGAGGGTTAAGAGTAGTAGTAGTTCATTTATTATTCGATGTTGCAACGCAAAATTAAACGGAAGGTTTCAAAATGACAAAAATAGAATAAGAACTTGACTATGTAAATGGGAGTTATAAAAGGTGGTGTGTGTTGTTAATAAATAGCTAGTAACAAAAGCCTTTATTTTGTGAAGTATTATGCCTAAATGGTTTTCTGATTGGATGTCTTATGTTATAATGTTTGTATTTATAAGTGCTTGTTTTTTAATAGATGCGTGAAAAAACTATTTGAGTGTTGAGTGGAAGGAGAAAGCGTGAGAGATAGTAGTGGTAGCTTGGTGAAACAGCCGCTTTTGTGAAGCAATGACTAGCAGGGCTGACAGCGGAAGACACTGCTAGACATATGCTGAACTAGCGGCTGTGAGGCAACTACAAACGGATAGCTCGACCCCATTTTTGTTTTAAAATGCCACCAGCGAGGACGCTGGCGGGAGCATTTTAAAACAAAAATGGGGGCACGCCCAGATGAATCAGTGGTTGAGTTGTTGAATGATTAAGTGTTAGCTATGTTTACCCATCGACTATAATTACTCGATTTTTATTAGTTTTTCTTCATACTGCCACTCGCCATTGCTTATACGTAAAAAGTAGACGCCTGTTGGCCAATCACGCATAGACAATTGGAGTTGATGACGACATGGTTTTCCTGCCAGATCTTTTTGTAATAATTGCTGACCTGCTACATTGTACACTGCTACCTGAATATTGGAGTTACTAAGTGCTTTGAATTCCACTTGTACTTCTTCCTTAGTAGGATTCGGACTAATTTGGAGACGATTGTTGCTTATATCTTGTTGTATACTTAGCACCTGCCCAATCGTTTTTTGTCCATTATAATTAGTCCAAGTGAGTCGGTAGTAGGTCGTTCCACAGGCGAGTTCATCGATGTATTGATAGGTATTCATTCGATTACTAGTTCCTGCTCCTTCTATTTGTGTGAGTGGAACAAAGTGAATACCATCTTGTGAATATTCGAGGGTGAAGTAGTCATTATTTTGTTCGCTGACTGTTTCCCATTCGATAATGGCTGCTTCATCCGTTTCGGTAGCTGTAAAAGAAAGTAATTCAATAGGGGTTGGTTCCTTGTTACAAGAACCTGGGCCTGTGCCTGTGAGAGAGATGGTTTCACAAGAAGTTTGATCACTAATTCGTAATAAATAGGTAGCGGTGCTTCCCAATTCGATAGACCACAAAAAGGTGTCTCCATTAGGAACGAGTTCACCTTGATCGCCTGTAATTTGGAAAGCAGTAGTCGGATCATAGGCTGCTAAACCGCCAGAAGGTGTGAGGCGAATATGGAATTGTTTGTTTTCTTTATCACAAGTTTCCACCAAATTATATTCGATTGGAGGAAGCACAATCAACTCTTGAGTGCATCCCCAAGTAGTGCAAGGGCCGAACAAGGAAGGATTGCCATTGTCGTCGGACTTAGAGAGTAGGGGAGTGATATAGTATCTTTGATAAGTGCCATCAGTTGTTGGTGTGATGGGGAAGATACCACTTGTATTGACCGCCAATGCGGTACTTAAATCGACGATAGGTGTATCGTGAAAAATGAAGAAATAGCTTTGGTCAGGAGCTAGTTGGGCATCTTGAGCTTCGACAATAATGGTGTCGGTTGTGCATAAAATAACAGGTTCTAATTCCTCACTACTATCGCATGAGCTACAAGTTGTTCCACCTACTGTTAGGATAGAACTGCAATTATTTGTGGAATTTTTAACAGTAAATAGATAGCCAATTTCACTAACAGGTAATAGAAAAGTTTGGATAATTCCACTTTCAATTTGTAAGGTATCGTTTAAGATTAAAACGCTATCCGATCCAGTTACAATGAATTGTATTTCAACGGTATTAGGACCCACACAAATAGGACCACTTAGTGGCTCAAAGATTGGGTTTTCCAAAATGGTGATTACAGTCGTGTCAGCAACTTCACATTCCTCCAATTGAATAGTATAGATGACCTCATATATGCCAGGATCACTAGTATCTATAATATTGTTTTCTTTGATGATAGGGTCGCCACTCCAAGTACCTTCAATTCCATTGCTGGAGTTAATTGAAATCTGAACACCTTGTTCACCTTGACAAGCCTCTATTGGGTCTCCAATATCAACGGTTCCTATTTCATCTTCACAAGTAGAACAAGGAGCCAATTCAAAACTCATACTAGTAGAGCAATTACTTATGTCACCTGTTGCGGTAATGTTTAAAGTAGACGAATCTACTACCAAGAATTCAAAAGTAGCTGATTCATTGTTAGCTAGTGGAGGAACAACAAGGTTTTCCGAATTTTGTGTTATGTCAAGCTCATAATTGTTGTCATCCCCTGTAACAGAGATAAGCACTTCCGCAAACTTTCCGTTACAGACAGGCTCTGAAACGATGATTTCAGGCAAGTTGTTAACTTGTATTGTTGTAGTGGACACATCACCACAGGCACCTTCTTGAGAGGCATAACTAAGGGTATAAGTACCAGGTCCAATATTGGGATCGAAGACATTGCCAAATACGCCATCACCTGACCAAACTCCTCCAGTTACAGAGGCACTTAATAATACAGGAAGATCAAGGACACACATCGAACTAGGTACATCAAGTTCCACTTGATTTTCGGTATTGCCTGTCACCACAATTGTTTTTTCAAGGACATCTACTCCATTACAACTTTCAGGATTTTCGACCGTTAAACGCACCGTGTATGTACCTGGTTCTGTATACACATGAACGGGAGATGCTTCTGTAGAAAGATTAGTGTTGGAGGAGGGATCACCAAAATCCCACTCGTAGAATTCGCCATTGATACTTTCATTTGTAAAGATGGCAGTATAAGGTGTACAGGTAGGAGGAGAAATATCAAAATCGGCAATAGTTGTTGTTGTTTCAAAAGAAAACTTAATAGCCGCTAAATTACAATTGGACGAATTATTTTCTCGTGACCAAGCATTTGGAGTGGTCGGAAATATACTATTAGGGGCACAAGAACAAACTGCTTGATATATTTTACCTTCTTTATCAAAGCGACTAGTTCCACCATCTACATGTTCTCCACGATTTGAGTCTGCTCCGAAAAAGGTCGCATAATGGAGGGCGAAAGCATCTTTTTCGAGTACCAAAAAATAGAAATCACTACCATCGGTAAGTGGTTGAATGGCATTGTTACTAACAGGAAGCCCATTAGTGGTAGAGCCTGGTGCGCTAAAGTTGACATCTCCTCCCCAGCCTGAAATATAGATCTTTCCGCATTTATCTACCAAGAAGGCAGTTGGGGAAATATTAGGGCGTCGATTACCATTACCAAAGGTGGTTGAGAAAATCGTAGATTGTAGGTCATTACTCAATTTGTGGATAAATTGCCCACTATTTTCATTTACAAATACATCTCCACTTTTTAGGTAATCACCCGCAGTTTGTCCGTAAGTATATACAAAATCTTCCTCATCAACTTCTACAAAATAGGCTTGGTCATAAAAGTTGGTTCCGAGGAAAGTGCCCGCTAAAATAGTTGAGCCATCTGCACTCAATTTCATCACAAATGCATCTGCTTGTCCGCCTAAGTAACGCGAGTAAAAACCATTCTCTGATACGGGGAAATCTTCACTATCTGTTCCTCCACCCACAAAGACATTGCCTTCACTATCCAATTTTACAGAATACACGGCATCATCTCCTGTACCACCCAATAAGGTACTCCATGCTAAGGTTTGTAAATCTGTGTCAAACTTCATAATACAACCATCCAAGCCTCCTTGGTTGAAAGCTTGCGCGCTTTCTAAAGTTGTTGGGAAATCGGTGGAGTTGGTAGAGGTCGCTATTAAAATATTATCATCTTTATCTAAAAATACTTCCCCTCTTAATTCATCTGCATAATTATATTTAAGGGCACTGGCTATATTTAATCCATCATTGCCTATTCCGCCTACATAAGTAGAGCTTTCTAAATCTTGTCCATCGGCACTAAGTTTGGCGATAATAATATCAGCTCCATTCTGGTAAACTACTCCTACACCATCTAAGGTTATATTGCTCCCTCCATTAAAACTCCTATCGTAAGCATTAGAGGTGGTAGGAAAATCAGAAGAACCAGTTGTTCCTAGTACTATCAATGAACCCGATTGATCGACAATCAAGCTATGAGGAGGTTCGTTTCCATTGCTTCCTCCTAGGTAGGTAGAATAAATCAACTCGCTTCCATCGGGGCTAAATTTGCTGATCCCCATATCAATAGAACTACCCGCAAATCCTTCTTGAAAGGCTCCTAAAGTAGTAGGATAGCCACTGCCAAAAACAATCCCTCCTGCATACAAGTGACCATCATCATCGTAGGTGGCGGTAAAGCCAAAATTATCGGCTGAAGAACCAGTATAGGTCGAAAATTCCAATTCGGGATCAATCACTAGTTGATAGCGGTCATCATAACCTTCTGGAAATTCAAATCGAACTGTTTGTCCCTCCAGTTGATAGTGACAAGGGACTTCTTTTAGTTGTTTGTTGATATATTGATAGGCAAAAGGAGGCTTTTCAATGAGGGTATTGACACTTGTTTTTACTTGCAAACTACCATCAACTAATTGTACGCCGTCTATCCCTTCGTAGGTGAAAGCAATCTGAGTAGGGTCGCTACCTGCTTCGACAACAAAATCGTATTTTACACGATCATCCTTGCCATAAAACAATAAATCAATACCCTCGTAAAGTGCTTGATAATTGACTTCATTAAAGACCTGTACGCCACTTGCCCACTGGCTAGGATCATTGCCAATAAAGAAATTATAATAAGCCGAACTGGCACAATCTCCAGTAATAGCTGTTGGTTCTTGGGCATCTAACCACTTCACTCGAAATGCATGAGAACGCATAGGAGCATCTGGAATAGCTTTTGAATCTTTATGATGATGACGATGCCTATTTTCTATGTCTTCAGGATGGTGTAAGAGATAAGTCAATCCCTCTTTTTCGAGATATATGTCACCCAGTTTTGTTTGGGCTTTAAATTGAACAGCAGCTTTCCACTGTCCTTTATTTTCTGTAAAATATTGCTGCTTTTGGGTATTGGAGCAGGCGTGAGTCGTTAATGGACATACTATTCCAATGAATAGCATCCAAATGATAAGGGAACTAGTCGTTTTGAACATACTAAAGGGGAATAATTAATGGGTAAGAAATGGTCTAGTCAGCGATTAGTATTCAAATATACAAATTTATATCAACTTTTTGGGCGTGCCCTACGGGCCAGGCTATCCACTTGTAGTTGTCTCGTAGCAGCCTGTTCCGCCAAAGTGCTGGCAGTGTCTTCCTTCGTCAGCCCTGCCAGCACAGGCGTCACTAGTCAGCTACTTCGCCAAGCTACCGTTACTATCCTTCACGCAAAACAATGAGTGATTGTGTAAATGAGTGGATGAGTGAATAGGCGTTACGCGGAAATAATAATTTGTTTCTTCTCTCCAAATGGACTTCCTTATTATTCACTAATTCACTAACTCACTCATTGATTACCTCCCACGTATGATCCGCCAAT
>JAHDHP010000052.1 GCA_020631245.1 Bacteroidota bacterium
TTCGAAGTCGGTGAGCATCATTCCATTTTTGGGCTTCTCGTTCAATAAGTATACTGACCTCTTTTGGTGCGGGCTTTTTATTAGTTGACTTCTTTGATGCTTGGTTATTTGAGCTATTAGGAGCTAAATTGGTAATAGCTTTACTTTCTTCTTTGTGGGAGTAATTATTTTTAGGGCTATTGTACTGATAAAAGAAATAGTACATTAGTGCAAGCGCGAGGATGGGTAAAATATAGTATAGAAATTTGATCCAATCTTGTTCACCGCTACTTTCGGTATGCGTTGTAGAGCTAGTAGTATTCGGTACGGGTTCCTCTTGAGTGAGAGGTTCTTGTTTTATTTCTTCGGTTTCGAAATTGGCGAAGGATTCTTCTTCTTGTTGTTGGGTCACATGATCATCGGAATGATTGTTGGGGTTTTCATATTCAAAAGAGTCATTGATTCCTAGTGCTTGATCATGTGCTGCTCGTTTTACGGGGTCGGCAAGACAGGCATAAGCTTCGAGAATTTCTCGAAACATGGATTCAAAATAAGGGTCATTATTATTGAGGTCGGGATGAAATTTCTTGGATAATTTCCGATATGCGGCTCTTATTTCTACCTGACTAGCAGTAGTTTCAATTCCTAATGTATGATAAAAGTTTTTCAAAATTGGTGCGATTTGTAAATTATAACGTTTTATATTTCGTTAGGTTTTCAGTAATTTTAATATTTTTAAGAATAGTAATAAATAGTAAAAATAATGAAGTATTCGGCAGTCATCGTAGATGATGAACATATAGGGCGCGAGAATCTAACTTCTTTGTTAGAAGACTACTGCCCTCAAGTAGAAATAATTGGTAAAGCGGGTCATGCAGATGAGGCTTTTACCATTATTAATGACACTAAACCTGATGTTGTTTTTCTAGATATTCAAATGCCTCAAAAAACGGGTTTTGATTTACTAGATGAGTTCGAAGATCGCGAATTTCTCGTCATTTTTGTAACAGCTTATGATCAATATGGAATTCCTGCTGTAAAAGCGGGTGGTTTGGACTATTTACTGAAACCAATTAGCATTAAAGACTTGAAAGAAGCTGTTCGTAAAGCAGCGGAAATCATTACTTCTAAACAGGAATATATTGATCTTCAACTTAAACTGGAGGAACAATCAGCACCAGGTCCAAATGACATTCCTTTAGGTGAATTGCCTGTTCAAACAAGTCAAGAGCATTTATGCCTGCCTTATCTGCATGGTTTTACCATTGTTGAAATTAGTAAAATTGTGCGTATTGAAGCGGAAAATAATTGTGCGATGGTATTTTTAGATGATGGCAAGAAGCAATTGATTACCCGTTCCTTACGCGATTTTGAAGAACTACTCGACAATTCGCAGTTTGTTCGAATTCATCGCACGCACATTATTAATCTAAAATATATGGTATCTTATGCTAGTAGGGATGGACATTGGGCGATCATGAGTGATGGAGAACGCATTGATATTGCTCGTCGTCGCTTATCTACCTTTTTTGATAAGGTAGCCAACTTTGCTCGTTTTTTTACTAAACGAACTACCTAATAACTTAGAGGCAAACCATTTGTCTTTCTCATCTTACTCAGATGTTACGATTTGTCTTTACCAATTGCTTAGGAGTAGTATTGTTATTATTACCACTATGTACTTTTGCTACTACTCCTGCTTATTATCATTATACCACCAAAAATGGGCTTATACATCCAAATGTATTCAGCATTGTACAGGATTCCTTGGGCTATTTATGGTTTGGTACTGATAATGGTATGAGTCGTTTTGATGGAAACGAATTTTTGAATTTCAATTCAGATAGTCTTATTCGCCAGAAAACGATTACTAATTTCATTCAGTACAAAGGACAGTTTTATGTAGGAGCCTATAAAGGAGAATTATCAAAAATAAAACATGATTCTGAAAATAATATTTATTTTGAACCACTTACCTCAAAATATAGTTTTGAAATTACCATTCTAGGAAAGGATAGTCTATTTTATACCGGTGGAGGTAATAAGTCTGGTTTATTTTCGATTTCAATTAAAACAGGTAAGGTTAAAAGACTTTTTACAAATTTTCTTGCTGATAACAATATCAAAATAAATCGCCTTTTCAAGTTACAAAACCAACGCATTATAGCTGGCACGAATAAGGGTTTTTACACCTTAGAGGGCGACACGATTTTACCATATCTAGGAAATTACTTTGCAGATCAACAAATTGCGGGGATATATCAAAACAAGATGGGTGGATTGTGGATAGGAGGAATTGGTAAATTGCATTATATCGATCCATCTGGGCAAAAAACAACCTATACCCAAAATATCCCACCTGATAAACATATTCACCAAGTACTGGAAGATGAACAAGCCAATATTTGGTTGAGTATTATAGGTAAGGGCTTGTGTAAATATGATCCTACAACTCAGCAATTAGAACATATTGGTAAACAAATAGGCATTGATAAGATGACCATTCATACTTTGTATTTGGATCATGAAAAGAATGTTTGGGTGGGTACTGAAAGTGATGGTGTGTACTGTATTTATAACTCCCCCTTTACTCATTTTACGATCAAAGACCAGTTGCCTACCAATCAAATTACATCTCTCGAATATACTGCTACTGGTGAATTGTTTATTGGGACAAGCAATGGGCTTTCGGTCTATAAAAATCAAGCACTTGAGATACTAAAAATTTCTGAAAAGAATTCAGTAGATTATATTCGAAAAGTAAAAGCGCATCCTGAAAAAGGCATCTATGTTTCCACTCAAAATATGGAACCATTAGAGCAGATTACCAAACAATACAAAGACATACCAATTACCTTTAGCGATTTGGGTTATGATTTTTGTTTTGAAGCAAACGATAAATTTACTATTGCTGGCTATCACTCTTTCAGTACAAAGTTTGAAGAGTCTCCCAGAAAGAAACGTTACAAAAAACAAGGAATACAATACTTGGCATATCTTCACTTACATTTGACAAGCATTGAAAAACTGAATGATAGCTTATACTTAGTTGGCACAAAACAAGGTATTCGACAACTTATCAATAAACAATTAACCACTGCTGTTAGTAGCTCTTTCGCAGATAAGAAAGTAGAAGCTATTCTCAAAAGCACTGTTAATGATATTTACAAAGGAAGCAACAAGCGTATTTGGATAGCTACTAACAATGGATTGGCTTATTATCAAAATCACAAATGGCATAGCTTTTCATACAATCATCACATTCCACAAATCTGCCATGTAATTGTTGAAGATGCACAACAAAACCTGTGGATTGGTACCGAAGATGGCTTATTTTGCTTTAACAAAGAACAACTATTTAATTGGAGTATCAATAATGGATTGATGAGTAATGATATTAGTGCCTTAGCTTATAATGCCTCTAAAAACCAGTTGGCAGTGGGCACTATAAATGGTTTATCTCTCTTAAACCTAGATAAAACAGAACTTTCGATTCCTCAAAATCCATCCACTATTTATTTCCATATCAAAAGTATAGAAGTAGCAGATACACATTATTTTACGCTACCCGAATCTAAAATTGAATTGCCTTATACTAACCCTAAAATAAAAGTACAATTTGCAGCACTACATTTTACCAATCCTAAAGATGTAAGGTATCAATACCAATTGAATGATGATATCAACCAGTGGCAAGATATAAACAGTAATGAATTGTCTTTGTCTTCATTAGCTCCTGATGATTATACCTTAAAAATAAGAGCAAAAAGTCCTACGAGTAATTGGTCTGCCCCCAAAGCTATTTCCTTCAATATACCACGTCCTTATTGGCAAAATCCTTTCTTTATTTTATTAGCAGCCATTGCCATTATTCTACTGGTTATTTTCCTAGCCTACATAATTATTCAACGCATTAGAAAACGAGAGTTGGAGAAGCGCAAAACCGTTGCTCATATATCAGAGTTAAAACAACAGGCACTTAGTGCTATGATGAATCCTCACTTTATTTTCAATTCGCTCAATTCTATTCAACATTATATCAATAAATACGATAAAGAAGATGCTAATGACTATTTGGTTCGCTTTGCGCGATTGATACGTAGTAATATGAACTTAGCCGAAAAAACCTTTATCCCTTTATCTGAAGAATTAAAGCATTTAGAACTTTATGTCTCGCTCGAAAAAATGCGTTTTGGAACCAACTTAAATTACCAAATTATTATTGATCCTTCTATTGACCCCATGAAAGTGCAATTGCCAGCTATGATTTTACAACCTTATGTAGAAAACGCCATTTGGCATGGACTAACAGATAAAACCAAGGAAGGGAAAGTACTTTTAAAAATAGGAAAGGCAGCTAAAAAAGATTTCTTAGAAATTCAAATTGAAGATAATGGGATCGGAATAGAAAAGAGTAAAGAATTGAAAGGAGAGAAAAACAAACACGTATCACAAGGTATGCGCATTACCAAAGATCGGATTCAACACCTATACCTAGCCGAAAATAAAGAAGCAGGACAAGTGAATATTCAGGAAATGAAAGATGAGCAACTTAATATCTTAGGTACGAGTGTTTCTATCCTTTTACCAATATTCTAATCAATTGACATATAACATCGCCATAACACCACGCCACTTTCCGCTCACTAAAAAAAAATGGCCGTTCACTCAATAACACAAACCGTTCACAAAAGCAGGCTCTAAAAATCCAATAATTATTCTGAAATTAGTAGTGCTTTAAGTCAAATTTGCTTAAAATCATTTATTCAAGCTACGGTTAAATGTGTTCCCAAACGAAGTGTACGTAATTTTATATTACCTACACTCGTTTTTTTTTGCCTTCAACTCATTTTTTTTCGAGGCTTAAAAGCTTGAATACTAGACCAGAACCCCTTTTCCCTAAACAAAACTCGCATTTCAATCATTGAATAGGCAAGTTTTTTAAATTATTTTTATTATAATTGCATAAAGAAAGGGAACAGGTTTTGACTCAAAGTGTTTGCTTTTTTGAAGAGCCTTTGAATTTTCAAACTCTTGAATAGCCCTCAGATAATGAAGGTTAAGCTAACCCACTAGTTAATAGGATTATTAAACCAACAGTTATATTGTGTTCCCAAAAACAACAAAGAACTGTTCTTGGATAGCCACTTACTAGTAACCCAATTTAGCAATACTTATTCAAAAACCTGTTAAAACTCCTCTAGTTTACTAGGGGAGTTTTTATCATTATGATTGATTCTCTTATTCCACATACAAGGGCTTTCTTTTTGGAAACTTCACTTGGTACTTCAACAACAATTTCTTCGTCTCTTTAGGAGACAATTGCAAATCCCACTCAACAAAGCCTGTATCTTCTTCTAATTTACCTCCAGACAAGTCACCATGTGACACATCAATTTCACTATTTTTAGTAATCGGTATTTGATCTTGAACAATCAACCTAATGGGTTTATCTTTCGTATTCCGCAACTCAATATCCCAAGCCCGCACTGTTTTGCGTTGAGTTCCCAACATTTTTTTACTCGTAAACTCTTTCGACTGTTCTCTTTTTACAATAATGTCTTTATCTCTACCCAGCGAGATTTCGAGTGTATCTTCGGTTTCCTCCATATTCAAGATCGACTCTCCCATGAATTTGCCTTCAAAAAACAAATTCATTTTTCCCGTCATCAGCTTATACTTTTCCCAATCGGTAAGGTGGGCTACTAAAAATGCATCGGTATCCAATTTCGGAACACAATAATATTGATACTCGGCAGGAATATCTAACTTTTGAACCTCTACCAGCATTTCTTGCCCATTTCCTTTGATCGAATAAGGAATTTGAATTTCATATTGTGCCGTTGTTACCTTCTCTACATACTGTACTACTGGTGCTTGTGGGGCAGCTTGCGTTTTCTTTGACTTAGTAGTTTTACCACTTCTCCTACCAAAACCCATTCTTGCACTTGTAACCACTACCTCATCAAGCATCTCAAAATTTTCTCCCAGCTCAAAATCAATCACGGCTGAATTAGCAGGTCCAGATACTTCAGAATACCCAATATAATTACAAGTCAAAGTAGCCCCACCAGCAGGAATATCTACCTCATAATTGCCATCAAAATCAGTAGTCGCCCCTGTTATCTCCCCTGTTGCATTACTTCTTACCACAATATTAGCCCCAATCAATGGCTCTCCATCATAATTACTTATAGCTTTCCCTCTAATACGCCTTACATTCACATCTATTGAACCACGCACAATAATCTGACTCGATCCTCCACCACCTGACTGATCTCTTCTACTAGGAGGAGGACTATAACTATAAGCCAATTCATAAGGCACTAATTCTGGCTTTTCACCACTCAAAAAAGGATTGCCTGTCGAAAGAATCAAATCTACATCCTTCCAGTCCTCTCCAGATTGTTGGGCCACCTCTGCTTTAAAAGTCAACTCAGCGGGAGCTTCAATATCATTGACCCTCATATCATACTTCGGAATCCACTGAGCGGGTTGTACCACATACGATAATTCTAAATTCGCATTTTGCGCTTGATTAGCAGCCACTTTCACCATCACCACATTCCTCGCTTTAATCGGTGTTTCTCCTCGCCATTCCACCAACTGCTTATTCAAAAGTTCCTGCTCTTTGTTCAATTTATTCGCCTCTCTAGTCAATTCCAAACACTTCTTTCTGATCTCTTCCAAACGTTGGCGATACAAATTGGCAGCCGCTTCAATTTCTGTCACTTTCACACCCACATTTTCTCCCTTCAGGCTTCGATTCACCTTCATCACCTCTTCCTCCTCTTGATACACCGACAACATCAGGGCATTTTCTTCCAATTGCATTTTCAACTCCGTCAAACGATCTTCTGCGGTATTAATCTCCTTCTCACGCTTTGTCTTTGATGCTTCCTTACGTTTTTTCTCTTGACTTGACAAATAGTTTTTTTCCATCGAAACAGATAAGATGGTAAAATCACCTTTTCCACCCACCTGAATACTGTTTTCATAAGCAGTAGGCGGAATATGGTCAAAAACCAATACAGTAGCACCAACAGGAAGATTAACTTTAGCCTTGCGTTCTACCTGTGCGCCTTTACGAAATACCGTCACCTTTTCAATATTCGATTCCAGCATTACTTCGGGTGCATCGCATTGCTCTGCCCATGCTTTGTTAGCTACAAGAACTAAACTTGCAAGTAACATAATTAGTGATAATTTTCTTTTCATAACTCTTATTCATTATATGGAATAATCCCTTCCGAATTTACATCCTATCTAACGTATGAAATAGTTTGATTTTTTTGGCATGACCCCGACTGCGTATATTTCCGTCGCCCGTTCATGCGTCCACGCATGAACTAATGGCGAACGAAAATATACGCAATCGGGGTCGGGCTATCCGCTTGTAGTTGCCTCATAGAAAAGGCATTCAGCCAACGCTTCAGTGCGTCTTCGCTTCGTCGCTCAGCCACCCTTTAGCGGGCTTCATTGCCTTCCTATTTCGGCAAGCTACCGCTACTATCCCTCATGCGAATATTGTGCGAGGTGCGAAGTGCGACGATGAACGTTTTTCGTCGCACATCGCACATCGCACCTCGAACAATTTCATTCGTCTAATCGTCTAATCGTTCAACCCTCTTACTTATCTCAACACTCTTCTTCGAAACCTCTTCCGACGACAAAAAATTCTGCCCTGTCACCAAGCGGCCATCCACCTCCATATGTGCCTCTTTCATACTAGAATGCTTAAAATTACCTCCTCGTTTAGTCAACGTATGTTCAATGATAAAAGGATAATACTTATAGTGAGGTAAATCCCTGCTTTCATATTCATCTGGAACTCCATTCACATTTTTACCAGCGACCAAATACTTACCATCTTTTGTCTTCAAATTCACAATACCCGCTGTACCATGACAAACAGCTGCAATCACCCCCTTATTTTTCTCATAAATATGCATAGCAATTTGCTGAATGGCTTCATTCTCTGGAATATCGAAAATAGGAGCACTTCCACCTGTATATTGCACAATGTCATAATTATCGGGATTTATTTGGGAAGGCTTCTTCGTGTGCTTGATCGCATACATAAAATCGGCATCATACAAATAATGTAACTGTAAGCTATCAGAAGAATTGACATAGACTATTGGAATGGTTCCGCCATGTGGGCTAATAAAATCAACATGATAGCCCGCTTTTTGATAAACATCGTAAGCGATAACTAGTTCGGAGAAACTATTGCCTGCTGGTAAATCGGAGCCTTTATACTCGGTTACATTCGACACCACAATGAGTGCTTTTCTAGGTTGTTTGTTACTTGGCTCACTCGCTGCAGTTTTACTAATGATTTTCCAGCCATCTTCCAGCTTCTTCAATAAAAGTAAGTCAATAAAACGCCTATCTAATGAAGGAATAATAACCTCTAATTTGGCAGTAGCGATGCCTTCAAAACGATCAATTGATAAAATATTGGTGACTCGCCCATTAAATTTGCCGGCTTCTTGTTTAGCCACTCGATCAGCGTACTCCTCAATTTTCATAACGAATAGCGGTTTGTCTTTGTGATCGAGAAACATATTGGCTCCTGGTAAGAATGCGGATTTTAGGCTATCTGCATAGTTGTGGGAAGTACCTACAATATAACCATTGATGACTTTAATGATTTTTTCTTCCTCTGTTTGGGCTTGAACTTGTGAGCTGACTAATAATAATAAAAAAGGTAAAAGAACTTTGAAGTAGTTCATGTTGGTGAATTATTAATTAAACAATGTATGGAATTTGTAATTAATAATTAATGTGCAGCGGAAGATAAGGGTGATATTCGCTATATACAAATTTATTGTTGTGATTCTTTTGTAAAAGTCTCTCCGTCGGACGTAAATCGTTCCATCGGGGTATCATGAAAGGAAAAGTACCTTCCTCGCACATAGTACATCGCACTTCGCACAAAACCCACCCCTAAGCGTGAGGGATAGAGGCGGAATGGAGCGTAAGGAGCATAGGACTGAGCTAGGAAGTGCCGCAGGCTGAGCGGAATGAGCGAAGACAAGGGACGACCATAGCGAAGCCTGTGCGAGTAGTGACATATTAGCCGAAAGCCCGACCTATATACAAAAAGCGCAGTAACCGTGAAACGGGTATTGCGCTTTTTGTATATAGGACACGCCCAATGTCATGGAAATAAGAAAATAGTGCTTTCTCCAAACATATCAGATTTAAGGCAGTGCCTAGCTTTCACGATAGCCCTTACTCAAAATCTGCCATGTTGGATTGCTTAAATCAATGACATTGACGGCACACCCCATTAGCTATCTAATATATCTTTTGCATAAAAATAATATCAAAAAGACATGTTTTTACTTGATATTCAAGAACGTTTTATCGTGAGACGCCATAAATGGACATCTGTACAATTTCGTCCAAACTCTTAGAGAATTGTGTGATGGTAAATTAAAAACCAATTACCTTTTTATCGCTCCATTTCCTTAATAATCATATCCAACATCCCTAATAATTGGGAATCTGTACCATCAATAGAGCGACGTACCCAAAAGGCGGGGGCAGAAATGGCTTCGTACTCATCACGATTGGGATTTTTCTTTTTATAAGAAGGGTGAAGATCTTTATACCCATTCTCAGCGAAATCACTAAACTCTTTCATCATCGACCCATTTCCCGTTTTCATTGCTGCTTTGTATTTCTTTTGCAGTTCTTTTAATCGGTCTTGGTCATCCATTACAAACATTCCTGCTTCGAGATAGGTACGTGCCATGCTTTCTAAGTCGCTTTTCCAAATTTTCTTGAATTCGGCTTTCAACTTTGGATCAGCCAAAATATCATCTTCAATGGTCATCCGTAGTTTTTCGATAAATTCGGGGTTGTAGTGTCCAAAGGAGCTTTTATTGTTGAAGTCCATGTCTCCTTTATGAGGTCCTTTTTTGAAAACAGGCATTCCAAATGCTGCCTCCACCATTTTAATGGAAGCGTATTTTTTTGCCATCGCATATTTGGAGCGAAAGCCAACATCTAGCCAAGTGCCGTCTCTACTTTTATCGGGAGAATATCCTTGTTTTAGGCCATTCCACATAGACGTAACTTGTGTTAGCTTCCCTTTAGGTGTGTTAGTATCTGCTTTATTCGCTGCTTTTTTAGTACTTTTTCCTCCTAGCTCTTTCACTTTCCATTTCTTATCGACATTTATGGGTCGATTAGGAGATTCCCATTTTTCATAGGCTACCTTTTTTTCATCTTCTCGCGTATACTCCTTCGCTGGATCAGTGGTATAGTCAACTACTCTTTCGGTCATATACCCATCTGAGTAATTAAAACTCCATTCTTTTAGCACTTTTTTCTTTGCATCTAATAATTTAAAGGAAGGGAAATAACCATACGAGCCATAACCATCAATAAATTCTAGTGTTTGGTTTCCTTTTTTGTACACATAGGTGGTTCCCCAAGCATCTCCTTCTCCCTCTTCTGCTTTTTTCGAAACTTGCTTCCATTCTGCAAGGTCAAATCTCATAAATTTGGGTAGGTCATAGACTGTTACAGCCGAGCCTTTCTTAACTTTTTTAGTATCTGTTTTCGTACTTTTCTCTTCTTCACTAGTTTCTGTTTCCTTTTTTTCCTCTTCCTCCTCTCCTCCTTTTTTACTGACTTTGGTAATCTTACTTTTTGCTGCACTAGGCTTGTCTTTTTCTTCTTCCTCCTCATCTGTATCGGCGACTTCTGTATCAGCTTCTGTTTTATTTTCGGTTTTTTCTTTTCCCCCTTCTCCTTCTGTAAAAGTCACCGTATTATTACAGCCACTTAGTAAAATAAAAAAGAAAACGGTCATCCAAATTGAGATTAAATGTTTTGAATTCATGGATAATTAGTTTTAAAAAATTATGGAATAGGATGGTGGAGACATTGACAATAGACATACCTTTGCCACATAAGACTATTAATTGTCTTAACAATTGAAATGCTTTACTTTTACCGAGGTGTGTATTATTTAGGAATGAGAAGTGATACTGATATATCACTTGAAGCTAATTCAGCGATTAGAATCTCTTATGTTAAAATAAAGGAAGGCGATTTCACATATAAAAAAACAAAACTAACAACTAGCAAATTAAAGATAATAAAATTGTCAAATATTTCACAGAAAACCTATACTAATTTAATGAGAAGTGGATATTGGGTGAGCAAAATGGATGATAGATAATAAGGAATAGTTGCGACCAAGTTTTTGTAAAAGGCAAAAGTACCTAATGTTTATACAGCACTTGTTCGCAACTATTTTAGACCTTGTATGTAATATCTATATTCACTATTCTTCCCCTTCACCAATACGTTCTTGGGTAGTGCTAATAAAACCATTATTACCCCCTTCTTGCCATTTGATAAACACTGGACTTTCGTTCCGTAGCACATCGACTATTGCACTAAATTTGTGGAAGGGCATCGTCAAAATGAGGTAGTTGTCGTTACTTCCTGCTGGTATTTCAGTTGTATCGTAAAACTGAATATAACCAGCTAGTTTATTGTCTTCATTAAAGAGGTGGATTTGGGCACAAGGTCCTTCATTAGTACCTCCGTTAATACGGATGGCGTAGTTTGCTAATTTCATTGGTAATTTTTAATTGTTAATACTAGATTTAATTCCTCCTATATTCCAAGAGAAACCAGCTGCAACATAATTCATTCGATCCGTAATTCCAAAACCAAAGGAAAAATCTAGCTGAAAATTTGGTTGAAGGAGATAGGTCGTTCCTGCATCAAAATTAGCCACAAAGGTTTTGAACTCTACTAAGTCACCGTAAGGCTCTATATACACTCCCATTTTGTCATTAATTCCTACTCCTAGAGCAACTGAATATGTTAAATCACCTTTACCAGTTCCAAAGTGATTATAACCAACATTATAGCCTATGCTCATTTGCTCATTGATGTCATGAGCAATCGACAATTTATTGATAGTACCAAAACGATCTCCTGTCAAAAGAATAGAACCAATTGGGAGGATTAGATGAGAAAGGAAAGCAATTTCTGTATTGACATCTTCTTTTTGAAAGATCTGTGCTTTAAATCCTACTTCCAAATCACTGACTCCTAATCGGGCATCAAATTGCTGATACTTTAAGCTTTCAATTTGGCTAACCACCCGAAGCTCAAAGCCTTTGGTTAAGCCTAGACGAAATAAATTACTTGGAGCTAATATTTGCCGTTCATCTCCTCCATACACACTCCCGCCTGTAAACCCGAGTAAAAAACCTGTTTCTATTTGTAAACTTCCTTTGGGAATAGTTGAAGAACTTTCAGTTTGGTCAGGACGATCTGTTACAATATTTTGTGCTTGACATATATGACAACAACAAATCATCAATAATATGGTCAGTAAACAGTTGAAGTATTTCATATTTTATATTTCATTAAAAAAGGGAGCAAAGATAAACAAACCGTTCATCATTGCTCCCTTTTTTTAATAAAACTCCTCGTTAAAAAAGATCCTACCCTTGTGGCAAATCTTCTTCCCGCCCTAGTGTTAAACGTTCTAACAAACGCCCTGAAATTGCTACAACGGCAGGTTTAGGTAATTCATCGCCTCCATTGGGCCAGTTACTAGTGAGCTGCTCTAAATTAGGAGAGCGTTCACCAGGATGTTGCACACTCAAAAAGAGGGTTTTGCCATCAGGGCTAAAGTAAGGGCCTGTGAGTTCTGCATCGACGGGGGCACTAGCAACTTGCACGACTAAACCTGCATCTCTTCCAAAAACAGGAACGACGAATAAGCCATTGTTTTTGTATAAAGAATAAGGGTCTTTATTCATTTTACTTCCTGAAATATCAGAGGTAAACCAAAGATTTCCTTGTTGATCGAATGCCATATTATCGGGGCAGGCAAAACCCGTTTCTTCTCCACCTGCTAAGAAGGTAATCGCTTCAAATTCGAGGGAGGTTTTGTCGGGTGATTTTTCGACAATTTTGAGAATCTCTCCGTAGTAATTTTCCTTCGGGACATTGTTAGTCAGACTTACAAATACGTCTTTTGAAATCGGGTCAATATCAATATCTTCGGGACGAGCTAGTTTTGAACCACCTACCAAATCGGCAGCTTCTCGTAAACGTATTAATACTTCTGTTTGGCTTTTGAAATTCTCTTTGAGGATGGGTTGTTCTTCAATGTCTAGTGAAATCCATTTCCCTGTTTCTATATTTGCAACGTAGAGGGTGCCTTCTGTTAAACTCCCAGGTTTGGAGGAAATGAATTTGTAGAGACATTGGTCATTGTCATCATCTCCTGTGTAAACCACTAATCGTCCATCAGGAGCTTCGAAAATGGTCGCACATTCATGGGCACAGCGTCCTAGTGCAACGAGTTTGCGTGCATGACCTGTTTTTAAATCTACTTCTACAATCCAGCCATAATGTTCGGGTGGATAATCGAAAAACTTTTCCCATCCATAAGCTAGGGTTTCTGGACGACGTGTTTTCCATTCGGGGTCATTGTAGTCCGTTTCTCCATAATAGTATTGGTAATTTTCTTCGGCGGTCAGTATGGTTCCCCAGGGAGTGACTCCTCCTGAGCAGTTGGCAAAAGTACCAATGGCGTGGTTTGCTCCTGCGATAGGCTCATCCCAAGCAAATGGAATTTTGGTTTGCCCGTGATAACGGCGATTGTGGGGATCGTTCAATACCACTCGCCATTTACCAGCACTATCTTTTTTGATTCGAACAACAGAGCCTCCTACTGAGTATTGTTCCTTCTCTACCTGTTCCTTTGTTTTTTTGGTAGATCCATCATGTATAAAACCGCTCACAAACATAGGACTCATGTATTCGTGATTGACCCACAATAGTCCGTCATCTCCCTTTTCATCCAATGGGATAAAGGCAAGGTAATCATTGTTAAAACCAAAGGTGTCTTTGTCGCTAATAGCTTCTCCCCATTGGATAATAATGTCAAAATCTAATCCTTCAGCAAGTATGAGTTTATCTTCGCTACTATACTCAATGCCTTTGATGAAAACATCATCTAAAGAGGGATTTACTACTTTATCTACTATATCTTTAGCAACTACTTTTTCTCCTCCTTTACAGCCGCTTAACATAGAAGCTCCACTGGTGACTCCTACGGTAACGATTCCTGCACGTCCCAAAAATTGCAAAATATCTCGTCGGTTATACTTTTTCATAAATTATTGTATATTGAATGGTACTTGACAAAGATAGTGATTTTGTGCGAGGTGCTAAATGCGAGGTGCGAGGATTTTTTTCACCTCATACATCGACTACAATATAAGCCTCTCTCCATTCCAATGATAGAAATGATTTTCACCCTCTTTTTTTTGTATAACAATCGTTTCGCTAATAGGTTTATCATAATTGTTAGGCAATTGGAATGCTTGTTTTTCGAGGGCTTCATAAGTCATTCCTTTTTCTACCATACCATTTTCAATTAATAGGGCTTCGTTTCCTTCTATTTTTACGGGTAAGTAGATGCTTTCATCATCTTCTAAGGTCATTAAAATAGACAGGGAATGATCAACTTGGTTGATGACAAAAGTTCGTGAAGAAATAGGATCTTTGGGAGGGAGATATTGTTCTACTTCAATAAGGGTTGTTACTTGTTTAAGGGCTATTTGTTTATGGTGATACACCCGATAAAAAGGAAGTTTTTTGGGAATAAAAAGAGAATCCTTTTGTTCATTTTCTTGCATGGGTTGATCCTTATAGATTACCCAAAAAGACTCTTTACCATTTGCTTTTCCTACTAGGAATTTATCTCGACTATATTCGCTTCGGTAATTCCTTGCCCAAAAAACATGGCTGGCTACTTGGTCGGCTTGAACATAACCTTTGCTATCATAATATCCAAATTCGATTTCATACCATTTTTCTCCTTCATTGATCCCTT
Organism: Bacteroidota bacterium; assembly: GCA_020631245.1. Taxonomy (GTDB): domain Bacteria; phylum Bacteroidota; class Bacteroidia; order Chitinophagales; family UBA2359; genus JAHDHP01. Next base: position 14,876 of record JAHDHP010000052.1, read on the forward strand.
CCTTAAAAATTGTTATCCCTTGTTTAGCATAGGGTTGACTAATGACTTTACTATCAGAATTGGGATAACAATAAATAGGAACATAGGAGTGTAACAAGCTTGGATTGTTGGTTGGGTTGGCAGGGCTATTTTCATAGCTTTTCATAAAGTGAAGGGGACGGTTTTCGTCTTTGCAGAGTTGGTCATAGACACTTATGGGACGGGGTAAGATCCAGGGTTCTGCGGCATTGGGAATATCTTCCCCTTTGTAGTAGGCCATTTCTTTTGCCCATTCTATTTCTGGTACTAACCACAACATCGGCACATAGCCCTTAGCAATGACTTTCTTTTCAATTTCATCATAAAGAAACACTACTGCTTGCTTGTCGCTTCCTCCTCCTGGCATTCGAGGAATAAAGGCATCGTAAATATAAGTGGAAGCATAAACACTATATTGTCCATCAGGACTATAGGTGCGGCGAGATTGTCCAAAAGGGACAAAGAAGATAACATAACAAAGGAAAATCGGGATTAGCAGGAACAGGAGACAGCCGATTTTTTTCATGAAGATTATTATATGTATAAATGGTGTGCAACAATATTTAGCACAAAGAAAAAAACTGCAATCCTCTCAAAATAGTTCAATCAGTCCGCTTTTTGGTATTTCAAACCCGGTCCATCACAAGCCTGCCAAGTGCTAGAAAATATATTATCTGATTGGAAAACCATGTTCTCTTTTAATACATCTGAATAACAAGTTCCAAGAATCTCACTTTCCTCATTAAATATCAATTCTAATAATCTTTCATTCAAAGAATTAACTTCCTGATATGTTCCAGAGCTTTCGGTTATAACACCATCTCTATTTCTTGATTTTAGAAATGTCCCATCCTCATTTAACTGATAGCTCTCTTGCCACTCCATATCTGCTCCTGTGGTTTCGGAATTTGGCACACTGCCTGTCATTTCAACCAATTTCCAATTTCCTACTAACTCCGTTTCGATTTGAGGATCATCCTTTTTATTGCACGAAAATAAAAATCCGATTACTAAAAAGGCCATTAGCATATAATATTTCATCATGATACTTGATATTTTAATTCTATAATTTTCTCTGTATTATCAGTAATTCGAAACCGATCATCCGTTCGATAACCTACTACCCAAAGAATACGTTGCTCATTATCTTCGAGTATCCACACTTTCCGCTTGTCGGTTCGTTTCATTTTTTGATTGATAAAATACTTACTGACCTTTTGTTTTTTGCGTCCCATTCCAAAAGGATAAAAATAGTCCCCTTGTTTCCAGCGTCTTAGTTTGAGAGGGAAAGCAATTTTAGCAGCATCCAAACACGCATAGTCCGCGCTTTTTTGAATGTTGTAATTAGCTGCTTCAAATTCATTTATTTCCATTACCAAACCCTCTCGTTTCAACTTCTTTTGCCCCTCTACAATCATCCCAACTTCATTATCAATCGCCTCTTGTTCCATAACAATCAAAAACTTTCGATCTAGTAGAATTTGGTGAGTTGAACTGTAAAAGAGTTTGCCAGGCTCCCCTTTTTCAAGCGAGTTCAGGATGCCTTGAACTTGGTGATTAGAATACCCAAAGTCACGAATGATCTCAAATAATAGCGTGGCTGGTGCAGGTAATTTCTTTAACTTAACAATCGAAATAAAAATATCTTTAGTTGCCTTCTCTCGCTTAATTAACTGTTTTTTATAATTCTCCAAGCCCTTTTTATAAATCAACTCCATTTCTTGAAACCGTTGGGCATTCTCTCCCATCGTTTTGATAAACTGCGGGTTAATTGCTTCGAGTGCAGGCACTACTTGATGTCGTATTTTATTACGAGCATATTTTGTTTCGTCATTAGAAGCATCTTCTCGAAAAGCAATATCTTCTTGGGCGGCATAAGCAGCAATTTCTAGCTTGGTGGCAAATAACAAAGGACGAATCACTTTCCCATTACGAGAACGAATACCATGCAAACCCGCTATCCCTGTACCTTTAGTAAGGTTGTATAACATCGTTTCCGCTACATCATTTTGGTGATGAGCGGTGGCAATAAAATGATAGTGATTTTCATTCCGAATATACTCCAACCATTGATAGCGCAGATCTCTTGCTGCCACCTGAATCGACACTTTATGATCGGCAACATATTGCTTGGTATCAAAAGCAATGGTAAAAAAAGGCACTTGATACTTCTCTGCCAATGACTGCACAAATAGCTGATCTTTATCCGACTCTTCGCCTCGCAGTAAAAAGTTACAATGGGCAATAGCAAAAGGCTGTTTCGACAAATATAGTAAATGGGCTAATACAACCGAGTCTACTCCCCCACTCACCGCCACTAAAATCGGTTCGGTGTGATTGAATAATTGGGTTGATGTTATATGTTTTTGGAAATGTACGAGCATCTTTAGATATTTAGGGGCTAAAACTACTAAAAAATAAAGACAGCCTCATGGACATCGAACAAATTCGAGAATATTGTTTACAAAAGAAAGAAGTCACCGAAAGTTTTCCTTTTGATGAAGACACTTTGGTATTTAAGGTCGTCAATAAGATGTTCGCGCTTACTTCTTTGGAGAATGTTCCCCTTACTATGAACCTCAAATGTGATCCTGATCGCGCCCTCGATTTACGAGATGAATATGAGGCGATTAATGCGGGCTATCATATGAGCAAAAAACATTGGAATACCCTTACTTTAGATGGTTCACTTTCGAATGACTTGGTGAAGGAGTTGATTGATCACTCGTATAGTTTGGTGGTGAAGGGATTGAAGAAGGCGGATCGGGAGCGGATTAACAATTAGACGATGCGACGATTTGCGTCCGACGATTTACGATGGAACGTTTATTTGTGCGAGGTGCGAAGTGCGAGGTGCGATGATTATTGATAGAATGAAATTAGAGGTGGGTTCAAAATGATTAAAGAGGCTTGTACAGACGTCGATTTATCGCGTCTCAGATTTGAGATTATAATTGTAAAATAGTAAATATTGCTTTAAATTGGTATAAAGTATTAAAATGGAACTCAAAAAAGTAAAATATAGTAACATCATGGATTATGTAGAACTAGAATCCATCTCTGAAATTAAACATGAGTACGAGTGTGGATTAATACTTGCCATGTCTGGAGGTAGTATTAATCATGGAATTTTGTGTGGAAATGCTTATTCGGAGTTAAGACAAAAATTAAGCAATAATAATGATGATTGTAAAGTATTTGGCAGTGAAATTAGAATCCATATAGCATCTGCCGACTCAATCGTTTATCCAGATTCAATGGTCATTTGTGGTAAAATGGAAGTCTCTAAAAAAGATAAAAATGCGGTCACTAACCCATTATTGGTGGTGGAAGTGTTATCTAAATCAACAGCAGCTTATGACCAAGGGGATAAATTTCATAAATACCGTCAATTACCATCTTTTAGAGAGTATGTATTAATTAATCAAGATAAAAGTGTAGTAGTGATTTTTAGCAAAAATGAGGAAGATAAATGGGATATAAATCGAATAACAAGTTTAGAAGATAGCTTTGAATTACAATCTATAGGAGTTGAAATAGCCATGCAAGAATTGTATAAAAATATTGAACTTTAAAGGATTTTGATTTCAAAACCGAGACATCCGATCCAAATAATTAATAAATACCAAGGATACCCCTCCACACATCAATAAACTCCCTGGTATGATGATATATTCTGGAAAACCTAAAAATCGGGCACACAAATAAGACATCAACAAACCTACTCCCAAGCCAAACATCACAATCCCTATATTACGCAAGCCATTACTCCTTTCTCCTGGAAAGGTCTCAAATTCTTCTTGGAGTAGCTCCCTTTTGGGAGGTCGCAGCATATAGACCATCATGATAGTAATGGCTACCACTAAAAGTAATAAAAAAACGAATATGAGTAATCTTATCATTGGTTGGTGATTAGAGACAAGGCGTGCCTTGTCTGTACGGGTGGTTTGGTAAGATAAATACAATGTGGCAATAAGGCAAGATTTTTTT
>JAHDHP010000053.1 GCA_020631245.1 Bacteroidota bacterium
CCTTCTCCTCCATATCGTTTAGAAATTTCATTGGAGAGCATGGCTCCAACGGCACGATCTGTATTGACGATGGGTAATTGAATGTTTATTGGCTTTCCTGTTTCTAAAGTGTCACTGACAAGGGAGATTAATTGTCGATCTAGTACTTTTTCGATACCATGATCTTGCGCTTGTTGTTGATAAAGTCCTGCTTCCTGCCCTTCCATTTGTTGGTGGATCACTGGACTCAAATCAATTTGGTGATGCTTCCAATGACTTAGGTTTTTCTTTACTTCTAATACATTTGCTTGCCCTACCATTTCATTGACAGTACGGAAACCGAGTGATGCCATGATTTCACGGAAGTCTTTGGCGAGGAAGGTAAAGAAATTGATCACATGTTTTGGGTCTCCTTGAAAGCGTTTACGGAGTTCTGGATCTTGGGTGGCAATACCTACTGGACAGGTATTATTATGGCATTTACGCATCATAATACAGCCTTCTACCACCAATGCAGCCGTGGCTACTCCCCATTCTTCGGCTCCTAGTAAAGTGGCGATTGCCAAATCACGTCCTGTACGCACCTGCCCATCAGTTTGTAAGACCACTCGACTACGTAGTTTGTTTTTCACAAGTGTTTGGTGTGCTTCAGCAAGTCCTAGTTCCCAGGGTAATCCTGCATGTCGAATCGAACTGAGTGGAGAAGCTCCTGTTCCTCCATCATGTCCCGAAATGAGGATCACATCGGCATGGGCTTTGGCAACACCTGCTGCTACAACTCCTACCCCTGCTTCAGAAACTAATTTTACACTGATTCGAGCTTTTCGATTCGCATTTTTCAAATCGAAAATCAATTGCGCGAGGTCTTCGATGGAGTATATATCGTGATGTGGTGGTGGAGAAATGAGTCCTACCCCTGGCGTCGCATGACGCACCCGTGCAATCCAATCATTCACTTTATGTCCTGGCAATTGTCCTCCTTCCCCTGGCTTGGCTCCTTGTGCCATTTTGATTTGTAGCTCGTCGGCATTGGAGAGGTAATGGCTCGTTACGCCAAAACGACCTGATGCCACTTGCTTAATCGCTGAACGCTCCGAGTCACCATTTCCTTTTGCTCCGTATCGAATGGGATCTTCTCCCCCTTCTCCACTATTACTTTTGGCTCCGATGCGATTCATAGCAATGGCTAAAGTAGTATGTGCTTCATGAGAAATAGATCCAAAAGACATGGCTCCTGTCGCAAATCGTTTGAAGATCGCTTCAATGGGTTCTACTTCTTCTAGGGGAATAGGTTCGCGTTCTTTAAAACCAAGTAAGCCTCTTAAACAAATCGCTTTTTCTTGTTGCTCATTGATGAGTCGAGCGTATTTTTTATAGAGTTCGTAATCATTTGCGTGGGAAGAAAATTGGAGTAGGTGAATCGTTTCTGGATTAAATAAATGATATTCTCCCCGTCTTTTCCATTGGTAAACACCTCCTACATCTAGTTGGTGTAATTCACTCTTTTCTTCTTTTGTAAAGGCTACCTGATGGCGGGTTAAAACCTCCTTAGCAATTCCTTCAAAACCAATTCCTTGAATACGAGAAATAGTGCCCTTAAAACATTGGTCAATCACCTCTTTATTTAAGCCTAATGCCTCAAAAATTTGCGCTCCTTTATAAGATTGCAAGGTAGAAATCCCAATTTTAGAAAATATTTTGAGTAGTTCTTTTCCGATTGCTTTGATATAATTGGCTACGATTTTCTCCTGACTAATATCGATCTCTAATTCTCCTTGTTCCTTCAGGTCAATTAAGGTTTCAATCGCTAGGTAAGGATTAATAGCTCCTGCTCCATAGCCTATCAAAGTGGCAAAATGATGGCTTTCGCGTACATCGCCTGCCTCCACAACGATAGAAGACTGGGCACGTAACCCTTGTTTAATAAGATGGTGATGAATAGCTCCTGTAGCTAATAAAGAAGGAATAGGAGCCTGTTTTTCATCTAACTGTTTATCCGACAAAATCAAAATATTCACACCAGCTTTTACCGCTGTTTCTGCTTCTTCACAGATAGCATTAATCGCCATTCGCAATGCTCCTTTTTCTTCTATCGAAAAAGCTAAAGAAATGGTTTGTACCTTAAACACAGGGTAATCAATTGCTCGAATTTTGGCAAGTGCCGCATTGGTTAATACAGGTTGGTCGAGGTGTAATTGTTGGCAATGTTCTGGACTTGTTGTTAACACATTTAACTGGCTTCCCAAACTGGTATACAGCGACATAACCGCTCGTTCACGAATAGGGTCGATAGGTGGATTGGTTACTTGTGCAAAAAGTTGCTTAAAATAATGGGATAAATGCTGACTCTTCGTAGATAATACAGCAAGCGGTGTATCTGCTCCCATTGATCCAATAGCTCCTTTTCCATCTACTGCCATAGGCTTCAGTAAAACATGAATATCCTCCTTGGTATAGCCAAATGTCAACTGTTGAGTGAGAAGTGTCTGAGAAGCATTTGAAATCGTTTCTTTTGCTACAGGCAGATCACTCAAACGTAGTTTATTATTGTCTAACCAAGTTTGGTAAGGCTGGCGTCCACAAATTGTTTTCTTCAATTCCTCATCACTAATAATGCGCCCTTCGTCCAAATCCGCCACTAGCATTTTACCAGGCTGCAAACGCCCCTTAAATACAATCTCAGAAGGCTCAATTGGCAATACACCTGCTTCTGATGCAAGTATGAGGTGCTTATTCTTTGTTACCACATAACGAGAAGGTCGCAAACCATTCCGATCAAGAGTTGCTCCCACAATAATACCATCGGTAAAACAAAGCGAAGCAGGTCCATCCCAGGGTTCCATCAATGACTTGTGATATTCATAATAAGCCCGTTTCTCCTCTTCCATCAATTCATTACCCTGCCAAGCTTCAGGAATCATCATCATCAACACCTGCGGTAAGGATCGTCCACACAAATGTAATAACTCCACTACATTATCAAAGTTGGAAGAATCTGATTGACTAGGATCACATATGGGAAACAACATCTCCAACTCCTCTTTCGAAAAGTAGTCCGTTTCCAACAAAACCTCTTTTGTTTGCCACCAATTCAAGTTACCTCGGATCGTATTAATTTCTCCATTATGCGCTACATATCTAAAAGGCTGTGCGAGTCGCCATTTAGGGAAGGTATTGGTCGAAAAGCGCGAATGGACAACTGCTATTGCCGACACCACTCGTTCATCTTTAAGGTCGGCAAAGTAAGGACGTAATTGCCAAGTGGTCAATTGTCCTTTGTAAACGACTGTTTTATAGGAAAAGGAAGTAAAATAAAAGGAATCTTTTGTGGCAGGAAGTGCCTGATATATTTGATGGCTACTATAGTTTCTAAGTAGAAATAATTTGCGTTCAAGGGCTTGGTGATGAATTGCTTCATCTGTATGTTGTACAAAAACCTGTACCATTACTGGCTCCACCTTCCGAGCAGTCTCCCCTACCAACTCATTTGTTGTTGTTAATGTTCGATAGCCCAAGAGTCTAAAACCAAGAGTCGCTACTTTTTCCTCAAATAACTTTTTAACCTGTTCTCTAAGCGATTGCTTGGCGGGCAAAAACAACATTCCGACTCCATAATGCCCAAAGGGAGGTAATTTGAACCCATTGATAAGGGCTTCTTCTCGAAAAAAGGCATCAGGTACTTGAATCAAAATACCAGAACCATCTCCTGTATTCGGTTCACAACCACATGCCCCTCGATGCTCCATTTTTTCCAGCATCGTTATCGCCTGTTCAATCAACAAATGGGATGATTCATTTTTCAAATTTGCAATCATACCAATACCACAAGCATCTCTTTCTAGTTCTGGGGTATACAAACCCTGTTGCTCACATTCCTGCTTCATATCTATTTCTATTTTTTGGGCGTGCCCCCACTTTCCGCCCGTTCATGCGTCTTCGCATGAACTACAGGCGGAAAGTGGGGTCGGGCTTTCGGCTAATAGTTGGCTTGTAGAAAACATATTCGGCTAATTTACTAGCAGTGTCTTCCGTTGTCAGCCCTGCTAGTAAAAGCCTCTTAATGTTTCTACTTCACCAATCTTCCGCCTCTATCCCTCACGCAACATGACTGGATGATTGCATAATGGAATAGCCTCATATACACACTCTATTATTTGAGAGTAATTTAGATTTAGATCGGGAAAAATGACTTTGGAAAACAATTGAATTATCAAAATAACAATTTTATACCACTTTTATTAAAAAATAAGCAAAAATTTAAGAAAAAACCGACCAAACCACTAACTAACATTCGTTATAAACAATATATGCTCATTATGCCCCATGTATTTCAAAGTACTTAATTGGTTTAAAAATTAATTGTTACTACTTGATATTTACTTCAACTAAATAACAACAACATGAAGCTACTATATATAAGGTTTAAATTTTTATCACTTAAACCCCTTATAAACACTCGCTTTCCGTTGGCATTACATGAATATTTACATAATTTAGGAGCTAGTACCATTTAATAATACCTGTTATGAGACGTAGCTCTTTTCTTATATACTTCTTAGGATTTTTCATTTTCAATCTTCCACTTACATTCGCACAAGAAACAGCAGAAGTAGTTAATGAACGAATTTTGTATATCAAGCCTGATGGTGTCAATTATATGCAATACTGGACACAGCGTTCTAATTATTTATCTTGTTGGGTAGGTTTAGATAAAGGAAGAGATGTAGAAACCCATTATGAATACATTCATCCAAAGGAATATTTATTTCAAGAAAATGAAAACGAATCATTTAACCAGTTACATTTTAATCAGGGTAGTTTTGCTCTAATGTGGCGCGGCAACTTAGGCGCAAATGTCAGCAAAGATACCAATGGTGTGTATACCTATCGTAATGACACCATTCGTGACTCACAAGGTTACTATGGCTTCTATAGTCGCCCAAATGGGTTTAAGGAATTTGTATACGTATGGGTGCTACCCGAAAATTTAGAGTTTGTTTCCTATGATTGTAACCAAGAGGGGGACTGGGTACAAAGAGGTGGGACGCTTTCGTTTTATGGAAAAGAAACAAACAATCTGCTATTCACCATTCAATATAAGTCGATAGAAGAAACCCCTAGTGAAGTAGAAGGAAGAGCTGTGAATATCACGCATACGATCAACGTAAAAACCCCCAATCTGAAAATTATGGTTTGGGATGACAATGAAGAAGATGGAGATATTATCTCTTTACGCTTAAATGATCAATGGCTCTTACAAAACTTCAGTTTAAAAAATAAAAAATCGCAAATACACTATCAATTATCAAAACCCGATAACTATTTATTACTTCATGCAGTAAACTTAGGAAAAATACCTCCTAACACTGCAGCAATCACAGTAGATGATGGCATCTTGATTCAACGATTTGTTTTAAGTGCCAATTTCGGAGAGAGTCAGGGAATTAAAATTCAATATGTGGGTGAATAATGTAATAAAAGGGGCTGGCTTACCCTCTAAAGACAAAAATCTTTTCTATATTTACTTTTGTAAATATTTTTAAGTCAATCAGGATCACCTTTTACGACAAAAATCCCCTAACTCTCAAGAGAAGAAGCCAGCAATTATGACTAAGAACCTGTTTAAATACTCTTATCTAATACAACAAATTCCTACGAAGCAATATTCTCAAGCCATTATTCTTTTATCAGTATTAGAGTTGTTTGATAAACACAACTATCAAAATCCCCAAACCCATCTTAATCCGCGACTTGTAGCAACTTGCATCAAAAATTGGGATCAATTAATGGTACATCCTGATCCCCTTGTTTTCACTTCTACTATTTTTGCTTTACAAAATTTAGGCATTTGGCACTTAGTACCTAAACAAGGTTTGGAGAGGCTCCTACAGCAACCTCACCTCATTCAACACGTCCATGATCTTGATATAGCTTTAGATCACATGGTTTTATCTGAAGGTCTATTTCAATTAATAAAAGATAAAGAAAGTCGCCAGTCGCTTATTAAACTGTTATTAAACACTTTTTTTCCTGAGACACAGTCTCTTTACTATCGCTCCAATAATATCAAAGAGCAATTAAAAGGCATTCAACAAACCTTATTAGAAAGTGATACTCATACTTATTGTGCGTTATATCCAGATCTCCCTCTTCTTCAACAATACCTTCACCAATCTTTATCAACACGATTGATCCTAAAATATTACCAATATACTTGCTGTATTTCAGGTTTATCAGTTCCTTCTCATGCTCGAACAGGTTTGGTAAAAGCATGTACTATTCGTCAATACCCTAGAACCAAGGATTATACGATTAGAAATGGACTTTGCTTGACTCCTACTTTATACCAAGCATTTAGCAAAGGGCTTTTTTGTATTGATCAACAATACAAAGTACGCCTTTCTAATAAATTGGCTAAGTATCCACAAAATGATAGATGGTTGAAATTGGAAGGAAAAGCATTACTACTTCCTGCAAAAGAGAATCGTTATCCTTCTTTGGAGCATTTGGCTTGGCATGAGGAGCATATTTTTTCGAATGAGCAGCGAAATGGAAGGCGGGCAAGGGGATAGATAAAACTTGAAAATGTGTACGTTATTTGTACGCACTATAAAAGCAAAAAGCCTGATAGTCTTCGACTATCAGGCTTTTGTTGTTTTGGTGGTGGTGCGGGACGGAATCGAACCGCCGACACAAGGATTTTCAGTCCTTTGCTCTACCAACTGAGCTACCGCACCATGTAAAAAAGAGCCTTTACATTAGCGGCTTCCTCCAAAAGTGGCGTAAAGGTAAACTCTTTTTTGTCTTTATGCAATATTATTCAAACAAATTAGCTAAAAAAATTTAACGTTGCACGAATAGAACTAGGATGGGACTAATATAGTTCCAAATATCTTTCGTAAAAAACGAACCCAGAGATTATAAGTTGTTTTCTTGGGGCTTGAACGGAATTGATTTTCGATTTTATGTAGGGCATCTTCTAGGAGGGCATTGTGTAGCCATTTTACGAGGATTGACCAAGTGACTATACCCACTCCAACAGCATCCATATCTATAGTGTGGCGCACCTCTGTTTTATTTTCTCCTAGCTCGAAAAAATCGAAGCGGTGGACACCATTGAATCCTTTTGGTTTTCTAAATTCAAATTCTATTAGCTCTCTGGGAATGTAGCGTTTTATGCGATAACGTATAACGCCATGTCCGCCTTTCGAATCGACTTTTACGCCTTCTCTAAACTTCATGGCTGGCCATTTTTCAAAGGGCCACATTTGATCGTTTGGGGTGGCGATAGTGTCTAGTAAAGCTACTACTTGTGCTTTGGGGGCATTGATTTCTCTACTATGAATGTTGAGTACTTTCATGAACCTGATATTTTTATGCGTTAGACATTTGCAAAAATGATGCATTTCGTAATGAACAATGTACAATAGATAGTAAAAGTACTTTCCTTACACTTAGTACATCGCACTTCGCACATTTCTCGCGTGAGGGATAGTAGTGATAGCTTGACGAAGTAGAAGCTTTGTGAGGCTTTTACTAGCAGGGCTGACAGCGGAAGACACTGCTAGTAATATAGCCGAACAAGCTTTCTAGGAGGCAACTATAAACGTATAGCCCGACCCATCACCAAAAAAGCGCAGTAGCATAATGCTATTGCGCTTTTTTGGTGATGGGGCACGCCCAACTAATGATGCTTGGTTGACTGAATGACTGGATGATTGGGTTAGAAAATAATGCTTTCTTCTCCTACACTCAATCTGCATAGTTTCTAACGATTACAAAGCGGCTTGGCTTCTGCTACGTTTTTATTGAAATTGGTTAAGCCTGCTGCTAGGTAGTTTTTGAACTTCTCAGTAGAAGCAACTCCTATTGGCTTTTTCTTAAGCATGTCACCTTTGGAGTTTAGCAATACATAGTAAGGCTGTGAATTGGATTGATAACAGTCAATTTGCAGCTTTGTCCACTTATCACCAATTGTGCGGAGTGTTTTATTCCGTCCTTTGTAATCGACATATTCCAATTGCTCTTTTTCATCTAACTTGGTGCGTTCGTCTACATAAAGCGAAACAACGACATAGTCTTTTTGTAGCATTTCTAATACGCCTGGCTTACTCCAAACATTTTCTTCCATTTGACGACAGTTCACACATCCCCAACCTGTAAAATCGATAAAGATAGGTTTTCCTGTTTCTTCTGAGATGGCAAATGCTTCATCGAAATCGTGTACACAATCGAGGTCAAGTGGGCAATGAGCAGCTTTGTGTCCTGATTTTTTATCTGTTCCATCTGCTATGTTTGCCTTATTGTGATTGGGGTTACAAGAACCTTTTACTTGATGACGATAGCTATAAAAAGTAGGAGGTGGAAATCCGCTAATCAAAGAAAGTTGATTTTTGCAGTTGACCCACTCGCTGCGTAGTCCGTTTCCTAAATAAAGGGCAAATAAGAAAAAGGCACCTGCAAAAAAGATACGTCCAAACCCTAATTTAGCAATAGGCCCGTCATGTGGAAATTTGATTTTTCCTAGTAGGTATACGCCTGCTAAAATAGCTGGAATCATCCATAGAATGATGAAGGTTTCTCGCTTGATTAATCCCCATTGCATCACCATATCAGCAGTTGATAAGAATTTGAAAGCTAATGCTACTTCTACGAATCCTAAGACGACTTTAAGCGTATTGAGCCAGCTTCCTGATTTTGGAAGATTGTTGAGCCAAGTTGGGAAAATAGCGAATAGGGTGAAGGGTAATGCCATAGCGATGGAAAAACCTAACATCACGACTACAAGCACTAATGAACTGGCAGAGCCAGCAGAACTTGCGGCACTAGAACTAACGAGTCCTAAAACTGATCCTAGAATGGGCCCTGTACAAGAGAAAGAAACTAATGCAAGGGTAGCTGCCATAAAGAAAATACCAATGAATCCGCCACTGTCTTCCATGGAGGAAGTTTTGTTGACAAATGAACTAGGTAAGGTCAGTTCGAAAAATCCGAAGAATGAAAAAGCAAAAATGATGAAGATGACAAAGAAGATGATATTCAATACAGGACTGGTTGCCATCCAGTTTAGAATATCTCCACCAAATACTAATGCGAGGATGGTTCCTAAACCAGTATAGATAAAAATGATTGAGAATCCATAAAAGAGTGCATTCCTAATGGCTTTACCTCTGTCTCCACTTCCTTTGGTAAAGAAACTAACGGTGAGTGGTATCATGGGGAAAACACATGGAGTTACTAGTGCTAGTAATCCTCCTAGCATTCCTCCAAAAAATAAGCCCAACCAATTGAAACCTCCTTCATCAGGATTGAGGTCATCATCTCCTGCTGGTGCAATGATTTGTGTTTTACTACTACCACCTGTTCCTAATGCAAAGTTAAACTCTTCTTCTTGAGGTGGGAGGCATTTTTCAGCATCACAACTCATAAAACGAACATAACCATTGACACTTGCATTGGGATCAGTTGCTTTAATTTTTTGTTGAAAACTGACCTCTTTCGCAAATTTGGTTACTTCCATTTCAAAGATATCATCAAAGCCTTTTTTCATGTGCTCACTCACTTCTTCGGCCTTCTCACCAACTACTTCAAATCCCTTGATGTCTTCAAAGTTGACGCTGGTAGGTAAAGGTCCACCTTCTTCAATATTTTGAGAATAGATATACCAGCCCTCTTCCACAGTTGCTTTGAAGTTGAGCATATACTCATTATTTCCTAAATCTTCTTTGCTAAACTCCCAACTTACAGGATCTTCGATTTTAGGACCGTCATCATCATCTCCACCCATTAGATTGATACCTGCATCTGCATTGGTATCTTCCAAGGTTTCTTCTGTTGCTTCTTCTTCCTTGTCTGCTGTTGCTTCGGGTTCATCTACTACAGCTACTTCTTCGGCTTTTGCTTCCTCTTTAGCAGCTTCTTTGGTTTCTGCTACAGCTACTTCTTCTTTTTTATCTTTACTCTCTTCTTTTTTAGCGGTATTTCCACCAGCATCTTTTGAGGTAGCTGGTGCAGGTGCGACACTAGGTTGTGTAGTAGAGCTACTACCATTTCCTCCACCTTTATTAATTTGGTTTCCTCCACTAGCATTTTTACTACTACCACCTATTGGTTGGGTTGTAGAAGTATTTGAACCAGAACCCGACTTAGAGCTACTAATTGCACTAGGTGAAGTGGTAGATGGCACGGTGCGCGTAACAGGCGCAGGTGCAGGCTTGGTTGTAATTGGAGCCTTGTTAATAGGAGTCGTCGTTGTTGTTGTACTAGGACGACTTGGGGTAACTGGGGCTGGACGACTCACTGGAGGAGGAGACGACGGTGTAATTACTTTAGGGGCTGGTGCTGGAGGAGGTGGCGGTGGTGGTGCAATTACCTTTTTAGGGGCTGGTGCTGGAGGCGGCGGTGGTGGCGGAGGAGGAGGGGCTGGTTTTTTAACCACAGGAGGTTTAGGGGCTGGCGCAGGTGGCTTAGGAGCCGCAGCAGGAGCTGGTTTTGCACTGGCCTTTAGTTTCAGACTAAACTCCTCATCTAATTTCACACAGTTCTCATCATTACACGACATATAAGTAAGTGGAACGGTAAGGCTAACACTTGGCTTTTTTGTCTTTACCTTTGCACGAAAAGTAACCGATTTAGAATATTTTTTCACAAAAGTTTCAAAGATAGGATCAGTTCCTTCCTTTGCTTTACCTAACTCTTGAATTTTTCCTACTAACTTAGCATCTCCATTGCTAGAGAAGTCAAATTCACTAGGTAAAGGACCTCCTGGTTCTAAATCTTGAGAATAGAGATACCAACCATTATCTATCTTGGCTTTAAAGTCTACTTGAAACTCATTATTACCCAAATCTTTGACATCTGTTGTCCATTTAACAGGGTCATGCATTTGAGCCATAACTATATTGGATGCTAGTACAAGTAGTGTAATAATTAAACTTTTTTTCACAGCACTTTTTTTTGATTTCCACAAAAATACGAGTATTCGATAAATGATGAAAACGATTAACTAATTTTAACGACGGATTAAATTTTTAGATAATATCCGTCTTTATCCAAACATCGCAGCCTCGCACACAAACAACTAATAATCAAACCAAAACACATAAACACTCAAAAATAACAAACAAAATCATCACATTTAATTTATTTTAAATGAAGCGAATTAATGTTAAAATATGTTGCATCAAAGATGTATTAGAAGCTAAACTTGCTATTAGCATGGGGGCAACTGCGATTGGATTGGTGGGAAAAATGCCTAGTGGACCTGGCATTATTAACGACCAACAAGCGGCTAAAATTGTGCAATCAGTTCATAGTGAAGTAGATACTATCATGCTTACGAGCCAAACCAATGCTGCCTCGATCATTGCTCATCATCAAATCGTTAATAGTTCACATATTCAGTTGACAGATATTATTCCGTTTGCAGAATATGCTTTACTTCGAAAAAGATTACCGAATGTTCAATTATTACAGGTAATTCATGTACAAAGTTCAAAAAATGTTGCACAAGCTATTGAACGAGCTGCTTTTGTCGATGGCTTATTGCTAGATTCAGGTTCTCCCAATGCAGCTATTAAAACGTTAGGAGGCACAGGAAAAACACATGATTGGGAGATTAGTGCGAAAATACAACAAGCAATATCTATTCCTGTTTATCTTGCAGGTGGATTAAATCCCTCAAATGTTGGGCAAGCGATAAAAGAGGTTTCTCCCAATGGTGTTGATGTATGTAGTGGTATTCGCAATAATGGAGACTTAAGTCCTCAGAAATTAGCTGCATTTATGGAGGCAATTCATGCCATTTTATAATTATCCGCATTCCTTTCAATTTTTATATACAATACTTGTTTTTCTTGCAAACTTTTTGTGTTTTGTAGAGGTAATATAAGGGAGGAATTCTTTCCCCTATTCATTAGTAATGATCTCCTATCACATGGAAACAATAAACATACGCCGTTTCATTATACAAGCGATTATTATTCTACTGTCAAGTGTTATTTTAATACAGCTTTTTATTATGCAGGTAACGGATGAATCATACGCAGCAATGGCACAAAATAATGTCATTCGCGATGAAACGATTTATCCTTCCCGCGGACAGGTTATAGATCGTAATGGGCATAAGGTGGTCAATAATGAGGCGGTTTATGATATTATCTTTATTCCAAGACAAGTACAGGAATTAGATACTAATAAACTTTGTCAATTGTTAGCGATTTCTAAAACCGACTTTATTAACAATCTCAAAAAGGTTCGTAAATCGAAAGGGTATAACCCCTTACGTCCTCAAACCCTTTTCAAACAAATTCCTGCTAGTGTTTTCTCTAAATTTCAAGAGTATCTCTATCAATTTCCAGGCTTTTATACCCAAGTAAGGGCCGTTAGGAGTTACCCCTTTGCGAATGCGGCTCATTTATTAGGTTATATTGGCGAGGTGAATCAAAAGCAGATTGATGCTTCGGAGTATTATGAAATGGGAGATTATATTGGGATTAGTGGGATTGAGCGAACTTATGAAAAAATACTCCGAGGTGAAAAAGGCTTACGAAAAAACATTGTAGATGTACATAATAGAGAAATAGGTAGTTACTTAGATGGTGAAAAAGATAAAGAAGCAGTCGCAGGACAAGATATTCAATTGACGATTGACATTAACTTACAAAGTTATGTAGAGGAGTTGATGAAAAATAAAAAAGGGGGAGTTGTTGCAATTGAACCTTCAACGGGTGAAATTTTAACCCTTGTTAGTGCCCCTTATTACGATCCGAACCGACTAACGGGAAAAAAGCTTGGAATTGAAATGGCTAAATTAAAGAGAGACACTTTAAAACCTCTCTTCAATCGTGCCTTGATGTCGGGTTTATATCCTCCTGGTTCTACCTTCAAGCCTTTAATGGCATTAATCGGCTTACAAGAAAAAGCCTTTGGTCCAAATTTCGGCTATGGTTGTGGGGGAGGCTACCGCCTAAGTGCTTCTCAAGTGATAGGTTGTCATGGACATGCTTCTGCTTATAATGTTAAAGAAGCGATTAAGCACTCCTGTAATGCTTACTTTTGTCGCTCCTTATATTTATTCTTAGAAAATGACAAATATCCAGGAGGACGCCGAGAAGGGTTAACTAAATGGGTAGAACACTTGGCTGATTTTGGTTTAGGAGTTAAATTACCCGTTGATCTTCCCAACACGTCGAAAGGAATGGTTCCGACATCAGCCTATTATGATACAGTTACCTATAAAAGAGAAATCCCTAAATCTGAAAATGAGCCTAAATGGAAATCGAATTGGATTATTTCACTAGGGATTGGACAGGGTGAATTGGGAGTTACTCCTTTACAATTGGCACATATGACCTCCATCATTGCCAATAGAGGTACTTACTATTATCCACATATTGTTCGTCCAGAAAAATGGGATACCTCAAGTATTTATACCACTCCTTATAAGGTGAGTGTAGAAAAAAAATATTTTGATGTTGTCGTAGATGGAATGGAAGGTGTAGTAACAGGGGGTACTGCTCGTATTGCTCGTATAGATGATATTGCAGTATGTGGAAAAACAGGAACTGCCGAAAACCCACATGGAGAAGACCACTCTTTGTTTATTGCTTTTGCACCTAAAGATAACCCTAAAATTGCCATTGGAGTAATGGTAGAAAATGCAGGATTTGGTTCTCGTTTCGGTGCTCCAATTGCCAGTTTAACTATTGAGAAATATTTGACAGGTGAAATTTCCGAAAAAAGGCAAGCACTTGAAACCAAAATATTAGAAGCAAACCTGATCAAATAATCAGATATTTAGAAGTAGCATGAGCACCAAAAAAGTAGATCCCGATTGGCTAACCATCTTTATTTACCTAATGCTAGTAGCAATAGGTTATTTAGCAATTTATGCCGCTGACTATAATGAACTATATCCCAAAGCCTGGGATGTAGCACGTAACTATGGAAAACAATTTGTATGGATTGGCATTTGTATGCTTGTTGCCCTTATTATCCAAGTATTTGATACGCGTTTTTTTACTGCCTTCTCCTATGTCATATATGGAGCCGTCTTATTATTACTTGTAGCCACCCTGTTTTTCGGAGCCGAAATCGCAGGTTCTAAATCCTGGATTCGGCTCGGCTTTTTTAATCTCCAATCCTCCGAATTTGCTAAGTTTTCTACTTGCCTAGCCCTAGCCAGCTTTCTGAGTAACAAAAAAACAGATCTCGACAACTTTAAACACCAACTAATTGCAGCCGCCCTTATACTCCTACCAACCCTTCTTATTTTAAGACAGGGAGATGCAGGTTCTGCAATTGTTTTTGTATCACTTGTACTAGTCCTCTACCGAGAAGGTTTATCAGGCGGATTCCTACTAGTGGGCATACTAGCCATCGTACTATTCATTAGTAGCCTCTTATTCGAATTCCCCTATATTATTGGTTTACTAGGCTTTATACTTCTCATGACCTTAGTACTCCGACAAGGTTTCCAACTTCGAAATATGCTATTCTTCCTACTTCCTGTAGTAGGTATTTTTGTGGGTAGTATATACCTCGAACCACTAACGTTTCTCATTGCACTTGGAGTAGCTGCTATCCTATTTTTATTTATAACTATTGTTTCTAAGCGATATACCGTAGGCTTACTAACCCTCACTCTGTTCTGCTCCATCTATGTAAAAGGAGTCGATTATATCTTCAACAATGTACTCAAAGAACACCACCGAAATCGTATTGGAGTGGTACTTGGTACTATCGAAGACAAAAAAGGAGTCGGTTATAACCTCAACCAATCCAAAATTGCTATCGGATCAGGAGGTGTTTGGGGAAAAGGATTTTTACAAGGAACTCAAAACAAAGGAGATTTTGTGCCTGAGCAAAGTACTGACTTTATTTTCTGTACGGTTGGAGAAGAGTTTGGTTTTGTAGGAAGCTGTATCCTGATGGGTTTATTCATTATTCTTATGCTACGGATTATCGCGCTTGCCGAACGGCAAAAGTCCGATTTTAGCCGTATTTATGGCTATGGAGTAGCCTCCATTATCTTCTTTCACTTTTTCATCAATATGGGAATGACCATCGGATTAGTCCCAGTTATTGGAATTCCTCTGCCCTTTATTAGCTATGGAGGCTCTTCTTTGCTCGCTTTCACCATTTTATTATTTATTCTTATTAAACTAGACTCGGAACGCTTATTGTACCTTCGTTAAAAAAGAATTACCTTTGCAGCTCATTTCAATATCTTTCACACAAAAACACATTCTAAAAATCAATTATCATGTTTAGAACACACACCTGTGGAGAACTGCGCCTCGAAAACGCAGGAATCAATGTTACACTTAGTGGCTGGGTACAACGTACCCGCGAATTTGGCGGTATGACCTTCGTCGATATTCGAGATCGCTACGGAATTACACAACTTGTATTTAACATGAGTACGGATGCCGATTTGTGTGAAAAAGCAAATAAATTAGGACGTGAGTTTGTTATCCAAGCCAAAGGAACAGTTAGTGAACGTACTAATAAGAATCCTAATATCCCTACTGGAAATGTAGAGATTATGGTCAATGAACTCGAAATCTTAAATGCCTCCAAAGTACCTCCATTCTTAGTTGAAGAAGAAACCGATGGTGGTGACGATCTTCGCATGAAATATCGTTACCTCGATTTACGTCGTTCTCCGATCCAAAATAATATTATTCTTAGGCACCAAGTAGCGCAAGCTGCTAGAAGATACCTTTGCGATAATAATTTCTTAGAAATAGAAACGCCATGTTTAATTAAAAGTACACCAGAAGGAGCACGTGATTTTATCGTCCCTTCTCGTATGAATCCAGGCGAATTTTACGCACTACCACAATCTCCGCAAACCTTCAAGCAATTATTGATGGTTTCTGGATTTGACAAATACTTCCAAATTGTTCGTTGTTTCCGTGATGAAGATCTTCGTGCTGACCGCCAACCAGAGTTTAGCCAGATTGACTGCGAAATGGCATTCGTTGAACAAGAAGATATTCTTCAAATGTTCGAAGGCTTATTACGCCACGTATTCCAAGAAATCAAAGGAGTAGATATAGGTGAAGTTCAACGAATGGATTTTGACGATGCAATGCGCTTATACGGAAAAGATAAGCCAGATACTCGTTTTGAAATGACCTTTACTGAACTCAACGATGTAGCTCAAAACAAAGGCTTTAAAGTTTTTGATGCTGCTGAATTAGTTGTTGGTATCTGCGCCGAAGGTTGTGCCAATTATACTCGTAAACAATTAGATGCCCTTACCAACTGGATGAAACGCCCTCAAATTGGAGCAAAAGGATTAGTCTATGTAAAATGCAATGAAGACGGTAGTTTCAAATCGTCTGTTGATAAATTCTTCGAACAAGAAGACCTCAAAGCGTGGGCTGACAAAATGGGAGCCAAACCAGGCGATTTATTACTCATTGTTTCTGGCAACAAAGAAAAAGCAAGAAAACAAATGGGGGAGTTGCGCTTAGAAATGGGTGAAAAATTAGGTTTACGTAAAGCAGATGAATTTAAAGCTCTTTGGGTACTCAACTTCCCATTACTTGAAAGAGATGAAGAAGCAGGGCGTTGGAATCCATGTCACCACCCATTTACCCGTCCTAAAAAAGGATTCGAAGACATCAAAGATTGGGGCGAAATCAAAGCAGATGCTTACGATTTTGTACTCAATGGAAACGAAATTGCAGGTGGTTCTATCAGAATTCATGAGCGGGATCTACAAGAAAAAGTATTCGAATTACTGGGCATGAGTGAAGAAGAAGCAGAAGAAAAATTCGGATTCTTAATGGGAGCCTTCGAATATGGTGCCCCACCACATGGAGGTATCGCCTTCGGTTTTGATCGCCTTTGTGCTATCATGGGAGGTGCCGAAAGTATTCGCGACTTCATCGCCTTCCCTAAAAACAATAGTGGTCGTGACATGATGATCGATGCTCCGTCTCCTATCGACGATGAACAATACGCAGAACTGCACATTTTGCCTAATGCAGAATTAGCAGATTAATTTTTATTTGGGCGTGTCCAAGCGGCAATACTGTCACCCGCCCGTTTATGCGTCTTCGCATAAACTAAACGGATGACAGCACTGCCGCTTGGTCGGGCTTTCGGCTAATATGTGGCTACTCAGCTACTGTTCAGCATAGTCGTAGCTTGTCTTCGCTCATCCCGCTCAGCCTTCGCTACTCCTTGCTTCACAAGTACCTTCCTCACGCCCCATTCCGCCTCTATCCCTCACGCGGCAAACGTGCAATCATTTCTCCACTCTTTTCTCACCTATGGAACAACAACTCCTCAAAGAAGCCTATCAACTTATCCACGATGATTTAGAGCTTAGCCCTGCCAACATACCATTAGAGGGAGAAGATGCCATAGAACGCCTTCGAAAATGGCTTGCATCAACACTCGAAGTTATGATCACCCAAAACTTAGAAGGCTTATTACAAGTCCTTTATCGACTCGATATTGCAGAAGAGAAGGCACAGGTTGCTTTATGTAATATGACAGCCGATCCACCAGCACTAGCCTTAGCAGATCTCATCATTGAACGAGAGATACAAAAAGCAAAGTCAAGAGCTTGGTATCGAGACCAACTCGCTCAAAAAAAAGTCCAACAATCAGATGATGATGAAATTGAAAAATGGTAGGTAATCTATTTATTTATGAAGGTGTAGGTAACCACGATAATTCCTCATTCATGATACTCCAAATAATCCCCTCTTTAATCGCATAATTCGTTTGTATAAGCCGCTTAATATCCAATTTTTCGACTACAAAGGCAATTAGTAAATAAGATACCACAATCATGTCCGCTCGTTTAGGTTCCATTCCCTTAATAAGTTTTCGTTCTTCTTGATTAAATTTCAAAAATTCCTCTTTTAAATCCTTAAAAGCAGCAATAGCTATTTCATAAGAGGTATACCCTACTTCTAACTCCGCTCCTTTATGTGTACTTACTATACTTGCTAAGGTATCAAAGGCTCCTGAAGCTCCCACCACTGTATGTAGATCAAATTGTCCTGCTACCTCAAACAATGGCACCAATATCTCCTCTAAATGAGCAGTCAAACTATTTATTTCTTGTCCACTAATTGGTTCTGTTTGGTGAAAATTTCGTCGTAAAACAGCCGATCCAATTGGGAAACTCTGTTTCCAAAATATTTCCTTTGAATTTGCAATAATAAATTCCACACTCCCACCACCAATATCCATAATAAGAGCAGTATCATTTTCCATACTCACTGTCTGTCTTACTCCATAATAAATTAGCAATGCTTCTGTATCTCCCGAAATACATTTAATTTCAATACCTGTTTTTTCCTTCACCGTATCTATAAACTCCTCACTATTAGAAGCTTTTCGCAGTCCTTCGGTAGCAATTGCCCAAACAACATCTATGTCAAATCGCTCCAATACCTCTGAATAATGAATCAATGTTCCTAAAGCTCTGTCAAAGGCTTCCTTACCCATATAACCAACTCCCTGTAAACCTATTTTCACAAATCGTCGCTCTCTAAAAACCTCCTTAAAACTACCATCACTTTGTGGCTCTACAATCAACAAATGAAATGTATTAGTACCCAAGTCTAGAACTGCTATATGATGTTTCATCTTGTTAATTTAGAGTATTTGACCCAACTTTATCTGTTTAACTAAACTAGAAAAGCCCTCGGCAAATGCCGAAGGCTCTCTATCTTCTATCTCTATTT
>JAHDHP010000424.1 GCA_020631245.1 Bacteroidota bacterium
GTAGCTTGAAAAGAGGCGAGTAAAGTTGTGGATTTATTTATTTTAGTTTGCCTAAATTTCGTCGCACCTCGCACAATTTTCCCTATCTTTGTCATAAATCTATCAGCTACAAACCAACATACGAATTTTTATGAAAAAGTATAATCGAAGAGCCATCCTCCAATTTTTAGGACGAGCAGGTATTGTTACAGTAGGCTTAACTAGTGGAGCTTCTATGCTTAGTGGGTGCAAAGGAGGCGAAAAAGCAGCCCAAAAAACAGTGGAAGGAGTAGAGGATGTTATTAAGTCTGATTTAGATAATATGTATTTGGTAGGCATTGAACATAGTGATAAAGATGACCTCGTATTAGCAGAAGGACTTGATTTTGATATTATCATTCAATGGGGAGAGCCAATTAGCGATAAAGATACCTTCGGGTTTAATAATGACTACACCGCCTTTGTTCCATTAGATGAAAAAGGAGACGATGGCTTACTGTGGGTCAATCACGAATATATGAGTCCCATGTTTGTAAGTGGCTATATGCGTCCTGCTGAAGGGGAAGAGGCAGTAGAAAAAACATTGGAACAAGTCGAAAAAGAACAATATGAGGTAGGAGGTACGATTGTGCGAATTAAAAAAGATAGCGAAGGAAAATGGCGGGTCGTGCATAATGATCCGCACAATCGTCGCTTTACCGCTAAAACCAAAATTCCGTTTGCATGGGACGAACCCATCGCAGGCTCCAATCATGCTATTGGTACCTTTGCTAATTGCTCAGGAGGAATCACCCCCTGGGGAACCATCCTCACTGCCGAAGAAAACTACCAATATTATTACGGAGATACTGATTATACTGACCCAGAATGGAAAAGACGACGACCAGAGACCCTGGCTTATGGTTGGGAAAAACATTTCGACTATCCACCCGAACATTATGGATGGGTCGTAGAAGTAGACCTTAAAACAGGACATGCACGTAAACTCGTCGCACTAGGCCGCTGTGCCCACGAATGCGCCACCATTTTTGAAGCTCCTGATGGGCGTTTAGTTGTGTACACAGGCGATGATGATAACGACCAATGCCTCTACAAATTTATTTCCTCCAAACCTGGAAGCCTTACCGAAGGAACCCTCTATGTCGCCAATGTAGAAACAGGAAAATGGATTTCATTGGACATAGAAGAGCAGCCCATTTTGAAAGAGCATTTTAAAAGCCAAACAGAGGTGTTGATCCGATTGCGTGAAGCAGCAGATTTACTAGGAGGTTCTAAATTAGCACGTCCAGAAGATATTGAAATTGACCCCATCACCAAAGATGTATTTGTGAGTCTCACCAATAATGTTCCCAAAAAGGATTATTACGGGCAAATATTGAAAATCGTCGAGAAATCACCCGATAAAACTTCCCTCGAATTTGAAGCCATTACCTTTATGGCAGGAGGCGAAGAAACAGGCTTTGCTTGTCCCGATAATATGGCTTTCGATCAACAAGGAAACCTCTGGTTTACTTCCGATATTTCAGGGAGTAAAATGAATAAAGGCGAATACGAAATCTATAAAAATAATGGCTTGTATGTCGTGCCTGTTTTTGGGCGAGATGCAGGTTTAGTAGTGCAAGTAGCCAGCGCACCTACCGATGCAGAATTAACAGGGCCGTTCTTTAGTCCCGATGGAAAAACGCTCTTCTTGAGTGTACAGCATCCTGGTGAGCGTTCTCCAAATTTACAAGAACTCACCAGCCATTGGCCCAACGGAGGAGATGAGATTCCTAAGTCAGCAGTAGTCGCGGTTACAGGGCGATTATTAGAACGCCTAACACTTGGACGAGAAGAAGATTTGCCACAAGGATAGATCGTTTCGAAATCTTATTAAAAAGGGGAGCAAAGATAGACTGTTTGTATATCTTTGCTCCCTTTTTTAATGAAAAATACAAGATGAAATATTTTAATCACTTACTATTTACTGGCATATTGATTGGATTAGTTCAGTTTGCCAATGCACAAGATATTGTAACAGATAGACCTGACCAAACAGAAAGCTCTTCAACAGTACCCAAAGGTAGTTTGCAAATTGAAACGGGTTTTTTATTAGGTTTCACAGAAGGAAATGTATCCATAGGAGATGAGCGACAAATACTAGCACCAAGTAATTTATTTCGATTAGGCTTAGCAGATGGCTTTGAACTTCGAGTGGTCAGTCAAATTGAAAGTCTAAAAAGCGGGACTAACAAGGTTAGGTTGGGAATTAGTGATTTGGAAGTCGGATTTAAAGTACAAATCCTAAAAAAAGAAAATGTAAATACAGAAATAGCTTACCTTTCTCATTTAATTATCCCAACAGGGTCTATTCTGCTAACAGGAGATAGCTTTGGAACCGTGAATAAACTATCTATTGCCCACGATATAAATGAGCAAATGAGTATAGGGTATAATATTGGTTACAATCATTTTGGAACAGGAAAAGGAGATCTAACTTATTCGGTGGCTTTAGGAGTAGGAGTAACAGATCAATTAGGGGTGTATATCGAACCTTATGGCGACCTAGCAGAGTTCGAAACCTTTGTGGCAAATGCAGATGCTGGTATTACTTATCTACTACGTCCAAATTTCCAACTAGATTTTTCATTTGGTTTTGGAATTACGGATCGAATGAATTATGTTGCAACAGGTTTTTCTTGGAATATTAATAACGCAAAAAATTAACAATGAAATTAGCAAACTACGCCATCCGCATTAATGGAGGGATCACCGAAGGCCCTTGCGCCCAAATTCACCTCTTCAATGAAGCCAATAAACTAGCCGGTTATATCCAATTTTATGATACTGCCGAAATACCTGCTGGTAGCAACGATAATTACATGATCCTCACCATGCCCTTCCACAAATTTAGTGCAATAGTCGATGTACTTCGCAATGAAAGCCCTGTATTTATAAAATGGCAAGAAGGCGGAGATAATGGATTTATTAGCACCACCCAAGAACGTATTGGAGAAGGAGAGGAATGAT
>JAHDHP010000425.1 GCA_020631245.1 Bacteroidota bacterium
GTACGATTGATGCCACAGGAAAATACCTTTTTGCCACCGACGAAATCACCAATGGCACCCTTACTGCCTTCAATATCCAAGACATAAACGACCTCCAAGAACTAAACTCCTATCGTTCTTACACCAATCCACAAGCCATGCCACATAGCGTTCATGTAGTAGACCACTACCTCTTCCTCTCCTACTACACCAATGGCGTCACCCTACTCGACATCGCCCACCCCGACAAAGCCCTCGTCGAAATTGGACACTATGACACCTCCCCACTCGATATACCCAGCCTCCAAGGATGTTGGGGAATCTATCCCTATCTCCCTTCTGGCAATATACTAGTAGCCGACCGCGAAGAAGGGCTATTCATACTCTGCCCAAACTACATCGAAGCCGCCTTCTTCGAAGGAAGCGTAACCGATGCCTCAACAAACAATCCTTTATTCAATGTCAATATCTATCTTAAAGATACCCGCGCCAACACCAAAACCAATTTATTTGGCACTTACTCCACAGGAGTTGCCAATGCAGGAAATTACGATATATCGTTTGAACGTGCAGGCTATTGCACACAAACACTCAGCAATGTACAACTTGTAGGAGGCGAAGTACTCGAACTTTCTATCAAGCTAGAACCCGAAGGTACATGCGAAAGTGATGACTTAGTTACCCCACAAGATTTTATCGACTCCCTCACCACCTGCAACTTCGTATACCCAGGTCTCGACAACCCAAGCACTCAACAACTCAAGCACCCAACAATTTTCCCTATGCCCATCCAAGACCACTTCTATCTCCAACTCAATCCCACATTCCCACAATCCCACATTCCCACAATCCACATTTACAACCTTCAAAGTCAAATCGTTCACAGCATCAACGATTATCAACCCAATCATCTTATTGATGTTTCCCAACTGCCTGCTGGCATTTACCTGCTAAAAGGAGTTCATAAGGAGGGAATTTTTACACAAAAAATCATTCTTCAATAAGTATACGAACAAAAGTATTTCCACAAAATTATTCTTATTACGCACTGAAAAAGTCCCCTCCTCGGAGGGGTTAGGGGTGGGTTAAGACACCCTAAAATGTCGAACACTTGATGTCCATATATATACTTAAATACCTCCGACAATATCCTCTAATAATACCTGCACATCTACCAATTCTCGCGAATAACGATTTTCAACAATTCCATGATTGGTAATAAAGGTCAAAAAGACTTGTTTTTTCGTACCAGTATGCTGAATAAATTGATTGCGACGTACCAAAAGTGCTTGATATTCTGCCTTTTGAATGGTATATGGTACTGCATAAAACTTTATTTCACACAAATTAATACAATCATCTTTGCGATCAATCAGCAAATCTATTTGAAAACCAACCTGTTCTTCATTTCCTACGACACGAAAAGTCGATGTTTCTGTATATACCGCACTGATTCCGAGTACTTTTTTAATCGCTGGAATATGCTTATGACACAATGTTTCAAAAGCATACCCCCGCCAAATTTTATAAGACTGACTAGTTGCCAACTGCTGCCAAATACCAGGAGTATATTTAGAACTCCCTTTGATGAATCGGTGGTAAAAAACAGAATATTCATCCGCTAAACGATAAAAAACACCTCGTTTCTTTTTACCAAACGCCGTACTTTCCATAATAAAGTCCGAAAGCAGCAATTCTTCCATAGCTCGATTATAACTACCCGTAGCCTTTATTTTCAAAGCTTTCAAAAGTTCTTTATTAGTCAATCCATAATGATGTTTAGCCAATACTTCTACAATGGACTGATGCAACTCGGCATTACTAAATAAAGCTCGATAAAGATTTTGATACTCATTATGCAAAATACCTGAAGGAGAAAAACAAAGTCGTTCTATAGCAGTAGCAAAACTTTCTCCTCTTTTAAAATGCTCTAAATAAAAGGGAACTCCCCCCAAAGACATATACACTTTGGCTAATTCCTGATTGGTAAAATGAATATGCTTACTTTCCAAAAAGGCAGATGTCTCCTGTATAGAAAAAGGAAGTAAATGAATGATTTCTGTTATACGATTATGCAATCCTCCTGTATCATTAATAATTTTTTTACTAATCCAAGATGTTGCCGAACCACAAATAACCAATAAAAAGTGTTTCTCTTTCGATAAGTAATCATTCCAAAGGTGAGCAAGCATTTGTATAAAACCCGAACGAGAAGTAGCAACCCACGGCAGCTCATCTATAAAAATAACCTGCTTTCTATTAGTGTCCAAAGTCTTCAAATAAGTCTTCAGAAAGGCAAAAGCAAGCTGCCAATTTTTGGGTTGAATAGGCTCAGTTACCCCTCCATATTCCCACAATTTAATTCCAAAATTCACCAATTGGGTAAGTGTATTCCCATTCTGAATGCCTGTCATACTAAAACAATAATGTTCCCCTAAAAGCGTATCAATCAAATAAGTCTTACCAACTCGTCGCCTACCTGTTACTGCCAAAAACTCAGAGCGATCAGAGCGCAATAATTGCTTGATTTTCTGTTTTTCTTGTTTCCGACCAATCATTGTTAAAATCATTTATCAAAAAGATAATACCAAATATAAGCTTTATATTTGGTATTATCTATCATTTTCAAGCAGATAATACCAAATATAGCCCTGTATTTGGTATTATCTATTATTTTATTGCCCGTCATCCAATCACCCAATCATCATATTTCGGGTGTGCCCTTTCACAGGTCTTCGGAAACTATGGGATTGATTCATTGAGCGCGTAACGCAACTCAGTCCCTCAATCCCTCATTTTCTGGGCGTGTCCTTTCATATTAGTTCCTTCGGGCAGGCAGAGTAGTAGGCAAAGTAAATAAGCAAACACCTCAGTCCTTCATTCCTTCAAGCCCTCAGTCCCTAATATTTCAGGTCGGGCTATCCGTTTGTAGTTGGCTCATAGCTGCATGTTCAGCATAGTCCTAGCGGTGTCTTCCGCTGTCAGCCCCGC
>JAHDHP010000054.1:0-1503 GCA_020631245.1 Bacteroidota bacterium
TCTGCATAGTCCTAGCAGTGTCTTCCGCTGTCAGCCCTGCTAGTCCTTGCATCACGAAGCGGCTGTTTCACCAATCTTCCGCCTCTATCCCTCACGCAAGACGATGATTGGGTGACGGGATGACTGCATGATTGGATAGGCGTTACGCTTCACCCAATCATCCTGTCATTCAATCATCCTGTCACCCAATTACAGCCCCCCCAACTCAATCAACTTCCCTTCCGAAGGGCTATAACTATATTGAAATAATCCATTTTCAGCCTTCACCCAATAAGTTGCATTGATTTTCTGAACCGAATAAGGATTGATAGGACGTTGATCCATATCTTCAACAGGATTTGTCTTATTAAAATTATAGGCATATACGCCCGATTCGGCAGCACAAATAATAAAACGCTCAGGACCCGTAAAAGTAGCCGCAGTAGGTCTAAAGCTGAGAGGAGGAAAGCCTTGAATAGAGTATTCTTTATCGGGAGATAGACCTATAACAAAGACCCCATTAGTATCTGATAAATTAGTAAAACAAGATGGGTTATTTCGTTGAGATTGAGAAGGAACGATCATGCTTGATGCCCATATAGAAGGTTCCATACAAGCTTTCAAATCATTCAAATAATAAAAGTCCAATAAGCCTTCTAGCAGTGCCTCTTTTTTATAAAAGGAAGTTCTCCAATAATCAACCATCACGATATAGTCGTTATACGCTAGGGCATAAGCTGCACGTGCTCCTCGAAAATTAGCAATTCGATTCATGTTTTCAGGATTACTAGTATCGTAGATGCGGAATTGTAGATTGTTGAAGGTGATGAGACGATCTTCGAGTGCTAGAAAGCGATAATGGTGCTTGCCATAATTGGCAGTTGTATCAAATGGAATCCGAGAACGATCAGTATTAGCTACTCCCTGTGCAATAGTTGGATCTACAAATACTTCGTAATCTTCTTTTGGCCACCATCTTGCAATTGCACCGAGGTCTGGTTCCGGATCGGTACATAATATAAGCGTATCTAATAGTTGTTCTTCCCAACCAATAAGAATTCCATTGACATTGGTAGTAAAGGCTTCTAAAAAGGCATTGTTACTTCTACTGAGTAGCTGGGGAGAAGCAGGGCTACTGATATCAATGGCTAAAAGGTCGGTGTAATGATCGGCATAAAGAATATCCCCTGTTATGTCAATATCGAAATTGCCTTTTAGTTCTATAAAACCAATGTTTCTGGGGTTTTCAGGCACACTATTATCAATAACATGGATACCACTAAAGATTTCATTGATAAACAGATATTCCCCATAAGGTTCTATATTGCCAGGGGTTTTGACACGCCTTGCTGCACTTAAACTTAGAGGGGTACTACGCAATTCATCAAAGGATAAATAGACAGGTTCTATAATGGCGTAGGTATAGTTTTGTTCACATTCATCGGAGCAGTTACTCAAACTAAAGAGTAGGAATAATAAACCTGCGATGAGTGATAAAGATATATATTTCATAATTGATGATTG
>JAHDHP010000054.1:1603-18323 GCA_020631245.1 Bacteroidota bacterium
TGTAAATGAAAAAAAACAGGTAACTACAAAGCTACCTGTTCCTAAATAATTTACTAATCACCGTTTTGTTAATTGATTACTCAATAATTTTATTGAGCAACTAAAATTTTACTTAGTAATACGATATTTTCTTCATCATAACGATATTGGTAAAAACCATCGCCACCAATCATGAAAAGTGTATTATTATAAGGGATCACATCAAAGGCATTGACTTCTGGGAAGTGAGCTAATTGGTTTTGATCAATTGCTTCAGGATCTTCTGCATTGTAAACTTTTAGTCCATCATCACCATCGCAAATGAATAAGATGCCATCGTCGATACCTAGTCCTGCTGGATTGGTCATTGGGTAAGTAGCAATCAACATAGGGTTGTATAAATTGCTAATATCTAGTACGTCTAGTTGGTTGGTAAAACCTTGACAAGTGGTTCCTGAACGTAAGGTGACATAGGCATAATTTCCTTCTGCAACTACGGGGTCACAACTTCTAACATGTTGGAATTGGGATACATAGTTAGGTAATGAAGGTTCGTCTAAATTATAGATAAACATACCTGTTTGAGAACCAATAAGGAGGTGTCCTTCAAATGGGAAAACGGTTTCTATATTCCAACCAATTTGTAAGTTATTGACAGATCGTGGAAGTGTAGGATCACTTAGATCATAGCTTTGCAAATCGGTATTGGTAACGACGTATAAATGCCCTGCGTAGAGGGTGAAACGAGCTAGTGAGCCACCTATTCCAGTATTGGGATTATTTGGGTTGGCGGGGGAAAAATCAGAATCTTCTACATCTACTATAATCTCAATATCATCAACATTTGGTGGAACAAATACATCGCCTCCTCCACCTTGTACAGGGGTACCTTGGATAACAGGTGCTTCATCACAAGAATGCACCTCTGTATATTCTACAGGTTCTAGATCGACGATATAACTTTCATTTTCTTGGTCAAATTGAAAGCTTTTTGCAAATACCTCTTCTACACGGTTGACGACTCTAGCCGATTGAGGATCAGTAATGTCAATCGCTAGAAGGTCTGTATAATTATCGGCATATAAAATATTTCCTTTTACAGCGATGTCTACATTTCCTTCAATATTTAAAAAGGCTACATTTTGTGGATTTCGATTGTTGGAATTATTGATAACATGTATACCTTTGTTTTTTTCATTGATAAAGATATAGGGATGTTTGAAGTATAATTTCCCAGGATCTTTTAGTTCTCTAGGGGCTTCTACCGAAACAGTCGTTTCTCTAATTTCTTTTGCAGAACGATAGACTGGTTCTAGCATCGTATAGGTATATACTTCTTCACAGGAATCATTACAACTTTGTAAGGCAGATGCAACGATGCAGCAGACTATAAGAACTAATAAAGTGGGCTGATTTAAGTACGCTTTTGCCATCATGGCTAATTATTTATTGTGAATGAAAAGCGGGAAGCACGGAAAAATAAAAAAAAAGCAATAAAAATCTGCTTTCAAAGCAGCACTTTGTATTGTTTGTCCGTTTAGTTATCAGAACGGTATGAAACAAGAAAGGGTTGCCTTTTATTAAAAATTTTAGGAAATGTGCTAGAATGGAATAATTTTTCGGGGAGGTAAGGATATGGGTTTATCAATTACTAGCAAAATTAATTCCCAAATACATTTTTAGAGGTTGTATTGGTGATAAAATCGGTATAGTTTCTACTCCCTTCCTGTATCCACTAATGGCCATTTATGGATGGTTAAAATAAAAAGTAAGCAATGAAGTATAAACTAACTTTACTACTATTTTTTTCTTGTTTCATCGGTTTTAATTGTTTGGCTCAACAAAAGTTTGAGGATATTATACATCTTAAAGATGGCGGGAAAGTCCGTGGTTTAATTACTAAACGAGGCCCCAATGAACAGATTGCAATAGAAACCGTTGGTAAAAATGTATTTGTATTTCAGAAAGATCAAATTAGCCATGTTAGTCGAGAGGATTTGTCTTCTAGTGAACGAAAAGAGCGAAAAAGTAAATCGACCAAACAAGCAGGTACTACTAGTATTTCTTTTGATAGTGAAAGTCGTACTGGTTTTATGAATATTACTGAGGCGGGTGTGCTTTTGGGGAATAGTGTAAATGGAGAAGAGGCGCATTTGAGTTTGCAATCTGTTAATGGGTATAAATTCAATGATTATTTTTCGGTAGGTCTTGGGTTAGGAGTCGATATGTTTGAAGATGGAAATGTATTTCCTGTCTTTCTAGATGTTCGGGGCTATTTGATGGGGGCAAAAGTAGTAAGCCCTTATGTGTATGGAAATGTGGGTTATGGCTTTACTTCTGCCGATAAAATCCAAAATTATACAGATAGCCAACGTGGAGGTATTGTCTATGGAGCAGGTGTTGGAATGCAAGTCTATAAGTCTAGTAATCTTTCATGGGTGTGGAGTGTAGGGTATAAACAACAGTCTACCTTTGCAGAGTACACAGATATCAATGGTGGAACCCATGAACGGACGTTGAATTTACAACGTTTGGTGATAAAGACGGGGATTCAGTTTTAATATTACTTTACGCGCTTTCCATAGAACGCTGCTTTTTCCTGGTCGCCTTTACTTTGGTAGATGCGAGACATATTGAGATTTGCATTTCTATTATTGGGGTCAATTTCTAAAGCTCTTGTGTAGTTTGCAATTGCTTTAGGGATATTGTTGAGGGTGTAATGTACCGCTCCAATATTGGCAAAGGCACTGGCTGATTGGGGATTTATCTTTGTTACCGTTTCAAACGTCTCTAAGGCTTTTAAGGGTTGATTTTGCTGGTAATAGATGCCCCCAAGATTAACGAGTGCTTTATCATTTTCAGGGGCATATACTATTACGTCTTCATATGCTTTTCGAGCCTTGTCTATCATGCCTAATTGCTGGTAGCAAATACCTAAATTATAGCCAGCTTCCACATAATTACTATAAATAGCCAATGCTTTTTGATAATGGACAATGGCCTTATCTAATAATTGTTTTCGCTTAGTAGGAATCATTTTAGGATTTGATTCTGCTTGAATTCGATAGGCAGAAGCAAGGTGGTTGTGGGCACGAGCACTATTGGTAGCTGTTTGAATGTCCGTTTCAAATAGGGAGACATTGTTTTTCCAGGCTGCATTGCGTTGTATCGTTTTGGCACTATATATCACAAGCAATAAACTGCATAGGAGTAGGCTATTGCGCACTACTTGTTTAGCCCCCAACTTTTGCATCAATTGCCAACTACCAAAAGCTACTAGCATACAAAATCCAAGAGAGGGGGAAAACATAAATCGTTCGGCAAAACTTGCTCCAACCATTGTAGGAACATTGGAGACTAAGAAAAGAGTGGATACGAACCAAACGATGGCTAGGCTGGGTAATTGCTTTTTGAGCAAACTGTAAATAGCCCCTAAAAATAAAGCAAGATATAATAGAATGGCTATCCAGACAGACCAATGACCAAAACCAACATTGGGTATTTGATTGTAAGAGTAATCGAAGCTCAAAGGGTGTGGAAAAACTAGTTTTCCGATGTATTTTCCAAGAATGGCAATGGTACTGGCAATTCTACTACTCGTACTTTCAGCACCTACCAATGAATTATTAATGAGATCCATTTCCTGATCGAAGGTAATGGTGTCCATCACCATCATCCGTAGGATAAAATAAAGTACGGTAGCCCCTCCGAAGATGGCTCCTATCCCGCCAATAGACTTAATCGATTTTTCACTAAATAGGTATAAGGCAACTGGAATGATAGCTAGTAGAGCCAAGCCAATTTCTTTTGCCATAACAGCTATTAAAAAGCAGCAGATACTAATCGGTAGCCAAGCTTTTTTATTACTCTGTATATGCTTAAATAAGCTAATGATAGCTAGTAACATGAATAATAAGCACAGAAGTTCATCTCGACTTTTGATATTGGCTACTACTTCGGTATGAATGGGGTGGGCGGCAAATAAAAGGGCTGTAAGTAGAGGTATAAGGCTTTGCCTTTGCTGAAAGAAAAGCGTCATCATCCAGTAGATACAGCAACAACAGAGAGCAAAAAAGAGAACATTGAAAAAGTGATGCACCCCTGGGTTATTACCAAAGATACCTACTTCTATGGCCATGTTGGCCAATACGATAGGACGATAGGATTGGTCATTACTTCCATTGAAGCCATGCAAAAAACCTTTGGAAAAAATACTGGGTAAGCCTTTGAAGCCCTCTTGTACATAGCGATTGCCTCGAGTGATGAGGTCATCATCTAATGCGTATTGATGCCCTAATGTATTGGCATATAAAATGAAAGCCATTGCAAAAATTAGCAAGGACATCCATCGACGATTTTCAAATATGGAAAGGCGGGATTGCATATATGGAGTAAAATAAAGGAAGAAAGGTGGTTATGAGAGTAGGGAGAAGGGTTTTTACCCCAATAAAGAAGGTTTGTTTAACAAGCGACGAATATAACCCAATTGCCCCATGTGATAGGCATCGTGAAAGCCATATCCTGCCATCTGTACCATTAGGTCATCTATGTTTTTAGGGGCTTCTTTTTCAAAAAGTTGTAGTTTTTGGGTGATGACATCTTGTGAATGTTGAAAAGCATTGACCAAATCTGGTAAATCAATTGCTGCGTTGATATCGACCATTCCAGGAGTGCCTGCGCCATAAATTTCTCGACAAACTTCATCACATAATACCTCTTCATTTAAAAGCTTTAAAACTTCATCCCTTACCAACACCAGGTGTCCCATAATCCAATTGATGGTACTTGTCCCTTCATGTACTTGGATCATACTTTCTTGGTGGGTAATTCCTGCTATATTTTTTTGGAAAGCAAAGAAGTTGATATGGTAGACCTTTAAAATGGGTGCTGCGATGGACATAGGCAATAATCATCTGGTGGTTGAATAAAGTAGCTAGGGCAAGCACCGACTAAGATATTAATTTTTAAGGACATCTTCTGTTATTCGTAGTTCCTTATTTTTCACATGTGTATCTAACCATTGTAACATTTCCCAATGCATATGCATAATAGACTCTTTGGCTAAGTAGCCGTGTGATTCATGGGGGAACATGACCAGTCGCACTTGTGCGCCATGTCCTTTTAATGCATTGTAGAATCGTTCACTTTGCATAGGGTAAGTTCCTGAATTGCTATCTTCTGCACCATGAATGAGGAGGAGTGGTGTTTTTATCTGTGGTACGTATAAAAAGGGCGACATATTGAGGTAAGTATCCGTTGCCTGCCATAAGTTTCGTTCTTCCGATTGGAAACCAAAAGGAGTAAGTGTACGATTATAAGCTCCACTACGTGCAATTCCTGCAGCAAATAAATCGGAGTGAGCTAATAAGTTGGCTGTCATAAATGCACCATAGGAATGTCCTCCAATAGCAACTCTATGACGATTCGCTAGTCCCATATCAACCACTTTGTCAATAGCTGCTTTGGCATTGGCTACTAGTTGGCGGATATAATCATCATTGGGTTCTGTGTCTCCTTCTCCGATGATAGGCATAGATGGATTGTGAAGAATAGCGTAGCCTTCAGCTAGTAAAGGTAATGGAGAGGAAAAAGAAATGCGATTAAATTGGTAGGGAGATTCCTTTACTTGTCCCGCTACTTTTGCATTCTTAAATTCTCTGGGATAAGCCCATATGACTAGAGGTAAAGGTGGGTCGATTCCTTTTTTGTATTGTGGAGGTAGATATAAAGTAGCAGAAAGTTCGACACCATCTTCTCTATAATAATGAATCATTTCTTTTTGAACCTCCTTCATTTGTGGGTAAGGATGGGCATTGTCACTTAGCGATATAGATTCATTGGAGGCAACTAGAGATTGTAGGTAGTAGTTACTAGGTTCATGAGGCGTTTCTCTACTTAAAAGGAGCTTGCCCTTTTCAATATCTATAAATTTAACGGGCTTTTCGTAATAAGGAGGTGTGGAACGCCAGAGTTCTTTTTGCTCAAATGTTTGGATATTTATTTGTCGAAGGAAGGGACGATTGCCTTCTTGTGAAGCTCCTTCGCCCATTAAGTATAAGTGATGTTGGTCTTTATCGCTTAGTAGTATGAATTTGCCAGCTTCATTTTTTTGAGAAACAAAACTTCCTGGGTTGTTATAACGATCTTCCCAAGAGCGATCAAAGATCGTTTTAAGTCCCATTTCGGGAGCTGCTGGATGAAACAAGGAGGTGATGATCCTTCTGTTTTTCCATGTCCATTGATCAACAATCGCTATGTGATCATTGAGCCAACGAACACCGTCGTAACGTAGTGGTAGTTGGACGGAGGCTTTCTTGTCTTTTAAATTGAAAGGGGCAGCTAAGGTAAAAAGCTGATCTCTAATATCGGCTTTTTGTCCTGCGTCTCCATTATCTTGTGCTTCTGCCCAATAAATAGTTGCTTCTTTATCGGAACGCCAACCAAAGTTACGAGGTCCTTTACTTACGGAACCAATAGTAATTGGAATATCATCTACTAGGCCTTTATTGACTAATTCTTGTATTTTTTCTCCTTTAAATGACCAAACATTGACCGTATGTGGAAAACGTTGGTAGGGAAACATATAAGAAAACGGCGGGTGAATCGTTTTAACAAGGATATATGCTCCATTAGGAGAAATAGTGAAGTGGCGAATGAGTCCGTTTGAACCTATTGGCTTGACTTCTCCTTTAATTGTCACGTTCACCAGGTCGCTATTGCAGTAATATTGAAAAAGTGCTTTATCGTGCGGATTTTTTAGTAAATTTTGATAGGTTCTAGCTTGTGCTTTTTTCCCTTTATTTTCTCGAACTATGGGACCTGTTGTGGCTAAAGGAGCTACTGGTTTATCGCCTCTATTTGAAGCCGTGAGGGTACAAATTAGACCCTTGCTATTGGGTTGCCAACGATAGGGATAAGAAACGAGGCTTGTATTGAGTTGAGGAAGCGTTATTGCTTTTGCTTCTAGTGTGTTTATATCAACTAACCAAAGGCTGATTCCTTTTTCGGAACGGTTAGTAAAGCTAATGTACTGGCTATTGGGTGACCAAGATATATGTTTGATTTGTGCTTGTTGGGGGAGTCCTTTAAAATGCTTGATGCTACCATCTTGGAGTGATTTTAGCCATATATTATTGATGAAAAAGGCTTGAGTTCTCCCATTTACTTGTGGGTTGATACGTATTCCCGCCAATTTAACTTCTTTTTGTGCTAGTTGTTCTATGGGGGGTAAGCTGGGTAACTCTAGCATTAGTAGCCATTGTTTATCGGGGCTAACATTTATACTAGGAGGGAAAGGGGCATCAATAATTTGTGAGATGCTTTGAGGAGGTTGTTGATAATTGGGCATATATTTCTGTATTACGAAGCACTTAAGGAATGATAATTAAATAACTTTATATTTTTGACTGCTTCTTTTTGCACCTAGTTTTGTTAGAAAGCCTCGCTGATGCGCTGCATCGCCTACGTTTTCTGCCTCACTAGATACAAAAATAATCTATCCAAAAAATTGTAAACTTATTTTATCATCATTCCTAAGATACTACTATTAATAATAGTTATAAAGGGTTTTGTAAATTATTGCGTAGATATGTTTTGTCACATAATAAATTAAAAAAGCTTGCATCAGGAACGTTGGATCTATTATGGTATACAACGCTCGCATATTGTGGAATTGTTTCACTTCGAGCATTCAGGTTTGGTCGTTATCAAACTGAATGGGAATACGTTCTATAGTCAGGAACATGAAGTTGCAACTGGTGAGGAATCTATTTCTTTTTTTGTGGATAGTGAGTTGTGTAAAGTGGATATTGTGAAAAAGGATAATGCCTTTTCGTATAATTTTATTTCTTCTGATTATACAACTAGTCAAATTGGAAAACGAAAACAGCTCTTTGATCGCTTGAAAGAGTGGGGTATAGGTACAGCGATGATACTAATGTTGGTTGGTATATTGAGTATTCCAATTATTTATTTATGGCAACGAGAAAATGGTATTAAAAAGGGGGGGATATTGGCTAATGCGACGATTTTGTATGTGGGTAAACATAAGGCCGCCACTTATGAATGGCAAGGTCAAACTTATAAGTTGGTTGGAAATACACATTATCGGTTTTTGGTAAATGGAGAGTGGTATTATGGGGCGATGGAAAATAAGGCAGAGCGCATTAATACTTTTACCAATCAACATGGTTTCCCGATTACCAAAGGAGCTAGTTTTAAGGTCGTATTTAATGATCGGAAGCCTAGTAGTAATTACTTATTGTTTGAGCGACCTACCAATAAGCAAATTGAAAATTATCAATTATTGGCGCGTGGTTCTTGTTTCGCCATTATTGGAGTAGAAGAGGTTAGCTCCATTCATGTGGATTATTGTGATTGTGTGATTGGGGAGCTTTATCGGAAATATGGATTGAATGGTTTAGCCTATATTTATTTACAGGCAGAGGAGCGAAGCTATTTACCTTTATTGGGTAAGGAACGAGTAGCTGTTATGAGGGACGATGTTAAGAATCGGATTGATCAGGGATGTCAAGAGGAGCTTGTTAGTGAGGAGGGAGGGAATGAGGGATTGATGGAACCACAGAGGATACAAAGAGATGCACAAAGTACACAGAGGGAATGAGGGAATCACAGAGGACATGAAGAGATACGCAGAGAGAGGGAATGAGGGAATCACAGAGGACATGAAGAGATACGCAGAGAGAGGGAATGAGGGAACCACAGAGGACACAAAGAGATGCACAAAGTACACAGAGGGAATGAGGGATTGAAGCGTAACGCCCATTCAGTCATTCGCTCATTCACTCATTCAATCATTGTCTTGCGTGAAGGATAGTAGCGGTAGCTTGACGAAATAGATGCCTTTGTGAAGCAAGGACTAGCAGGGCTGACAGCGGAAGACACTGCTAGGACTATGCTGAACAGGTAGCTATGAGACAACTACAAGCGGATAGCCTGACCTGAAAGCAGGGATTGGGGGATTGTGGGCTTGAGGGATTGTGTTAGCGTTACGCGTTTTATTTATCAAGCCCACCATTTCCCAATCCGTGCGGAAGGGCACGCCCAACAACTAAAAAAAGAAAGGGAGCTAAAATCAATGAATGATCTTAGCTCCCTTTTTTACTACAATTTATTAGAAAAAAATGGTGTTTTTACTTTTGTTAGTACATTTTAGAAACGACTCTGCTAATGACCATTTCTTGTTGGTCGTTGTAAAAACAGATGAAGTATAAACCTTCTTCATAGTCGGCGGTATCGATGATAAAGCCATTTTCAGATTCTGACATATAGCAGTTACTCATTTGCTTTCCGATGAGGTTAAATACTTCTACATGTACGATTTTATCGGTAGGATTGAGGTCGATATTTAATTCGTTGACGAATGGGTTTGGATAAACACGAAGTTCTTTCTTTTGCTCTTCTTCGATTCCTACTGTCCATGTTTGTGCTTCGTAAACGATAGTCGTATTGACATTGGCACTATCTTCAACCGCCCAAACGTGTACTTCTACCATCCCATGTCCTGAACCTAAATCAGGTGTGAGTGGGCTAGATTGAAAGTGTGCGTCCATACGAGCAATAGCTCCTGCTGGAAGGTCAAATGTATTGGTGCTTACTGGTGGGTCCCAACATTGTACGGGGTCACAAATTAAGGATTGCCAATCATTCCCTTCGCTATCACTTCCAGATAGTTCAACAACTGTGCGTTCCCATTTGATGGTATAATCTTGTTCGGTAGCGTTTTTGAGGGTAGCATGAGCAACTAGTTCGTAATTGTCATGGCTGCCACTTACCATAATAGGATCTGTTGTTGGATTTGTGTCGTCGAGTTCTCCTTCTGAAATAATGAGAGACTGTGCCTGTATGTGAAGGCTAAAGAGGAGGAGTGTTATTAGTAGTGTACCTATTTTTTTCATAAGAGTAGTGTTGTAGCGTGTGGTTCAATAAATTCTTTTTTTGGTGTCTTATATTATCAACAAGTAATTATTGGCGATTGTTCCTTAGTCAAGCTGATTTGAACGCAAAGCAATAAAAAATATTGTTTGGTGGGTTTGACTTAAGGAATCAAGGTATGTTTAAAGTAGTATTCAATAAGCTGATTCTTATCGAATACTACTTTATAGTATTAGTGGACAATCGTCATTTTTTTAGCACGAATCACCTTCCCATTATTATTAGTTAATTGGTAGATGTAGGTACCTTGATTGATATTATTGGTAGGAATCGTTAGTTGTTGACTTCCTGCTGCCACTTGGTAGGTGGCAATTTCTTTACCAGTAATATCCATGAGACGTAAATTCATTGCTTCGGGTACATTTTCTAGGTTAATAGTTGTGAAATTTCCTGCTGGGTTCGGGAAATTTTGGTGTACTTGAAGCCCTTTGATGGCTGTATCATATTCGTTGCTGGTGATAAATCCACTAAAGTATTGGTGGGTAAGTCGCATGAATTCGTTACGAAAATCTTCGGTACCCATCATTTGAAGGCTAAGGCCTAGGTAAACGATTTTGTAAAGTCCGTTATCTATGCGCACACCTGCAAAGCGGTCATCATATAGGATAGAACCTGCTCCCCCATATTGTAAAATAGGAATTGCATTTTCGTCAAGTGGTACAATTTCATCTGGAGAAAGTTCTCCACCTCTTAATACGATACGACTATAATCAAAGTCTTCCAAACCTCCATAGATTTCTTCCTCAACGATTGGGCGTACTTTAAGATTAGAGCGTCCTATTCCATTGTTGGCATATCCGACATGAAGGTAATCTTCAAAAAATGCAGTTGTTACAGGGCTACGGTGCGAGCGTTCTTCATCACTTAATGCATCCCAAGCTATATCTTGTCCAGTAAGTAGAAGGTTTCCTCCACCTGCTAAAAAGCCAGTTAGAAGATTTGCTGTTTCATCATCAATAGCAGGGAAAATGGCTCCAGTATTATAGTAAATATGCTTTACTTCGTCCAACTGTTTATCATTCATTGCTTGTTTGTATACTTTTCGTGGAATCATACCTAAACCGTCGAGCAGCGAAATATCCAATAATGGGTCTGCATAGTTTTCGTTATAAATGTCATTATTATAAAGGATAATGGTCTCGACACCATTATTAACAAAGAAGTCATATTCGATACCCGAATCTTTAGGGGCAACTCTACCTCTAACTTTGAGTGTATATTTGGCAAAAGCTTTTGAATCACCAGGAGTAATATTAACACCTATTGCATTAGTGACATTGCCTGCAAAATTTTCGCTATAAGAAAGTCCTTCTATTTCTTCATTATCAATTACAAGATTAGCTACCCAATCTTCAGGTGCATTTGTTTCAACTTCTATAGTAAGGTTTGTTTCATTTTTGAATAATGTTTGTAGACTAGCTTCTAATGTAATCGTTTCCTCCTTTGATGTTTTGAATACATTTTGGTCATCAGCTACCTCCAATGCTGCTTGTAATTCAAGGCTTGATCCGCCATTTAAGATTTCTTTGGTGTTATCATCTTGTAGGAATGCAATGGCATAAAGGTTACGATGATCCCAATCTGAATTGATATCGTATTCAAATGTGAATTCTTGAGACGCTAGTTCTGCTGTAAATTCCATATCTTGCCCACCAGTACTAGGAACCATTTCGCGAAATACATTTGGAAACTCTTTTTCTCCATTACTACCAGGTGGCGAGCTATAGGTTACTAATTTTTCAACAATCGCCACTCTAAGCTTCCAATTTCCTGTTTCAATTTCGCTGAGTGGATCAACAATTACTTTACAATTTCCTTTTCCATTTATAATGTCGTTTGAAACAGTAAGCTTTACGGGGCTAGTTTGAGCCTTTGCTTGATTAACAACGCTTTCAACTGCTTCTTCACTACTATCTTGAGCATTAGCAATAAAAAAAGGAACACCGCTTACTGAGTAATAATCTTGTCTGGTATTGACAGGATCAGGATTGAGTGTGTACATTGGGTCAAAACCAGGGAATGCCGTATGATAACCAATATGCAGTGCATGTGACTTATTTTCATTAAAATTTTTAATGAATGTAGGATTTCGAGCAGCACAAGGCGGACAAGATGCATTGGTAAAATGTTCGTAAACGACAAACTTTTTAGCTGATTGGGCGTTGCTATCAAGTGCAAGACAGGTGCAGCAAACTATTAAAAGGAGTATAAATTGTTTCATAGTAAAGTATTAATAAGAAGATGGATAATTTGAGTTGTGGATAATTTTAAAAGTATCCCCTAAATATAGGGATTTGTTCTTTCATAAAGTAGATTAAGAAAGGTAAATTTGCATCCGTATATATTAAATTAGATCATGAAAACCGATTTCTAAAAAGAAATAAATGAATACACTAAATACAAAACAGTCTTTGGCACTTTATGAAGAGGCCTTACAGTATTTTCCAGGTGGAGTTAATTCTCCTGTACGAGCCTTTCGTTCGGTACATGGAAAGCCCTTGTTTATAGAACGTGGTGAGGGGTGTGAAATATGGGATGCAGATGGAAATAAATTTATTGACTTTTGTTGTTCTTGGGGGCCTTTGATATTGGGGCATAATCCTCCGACTGTCAAACAAAAAATACAGGAGGCCTTGGATAA
This sequence comes from Bacteroidota bacterium, assembly GCA_020631245.1. Taxonomy (GTDB): domain Bacteria; phylum Bacteroidota; class Bacteroidia; order Chitinophagales; family UBA2359; genus JAHDHP01. The sequence goes on from JAHDHP010000054.1 coordinate 14,178, forward strand.
GGGTACTTCTTTTGGGGCACCGACTCGTTATGGGAATGCCTTGGCAAAATTGATTTTGGATAATAACCAATATATTGACAAGTTGCGTTTTGTAAATTCGGGTACCGAAGCAGTTATGTCGGCAGTGCGATTGGCTAGGGGAGCGACGGGACGTAACAAGGTAATAAAATTTGAAGGATGTTATCATGGGCATGTCGATCATTTATTGGTGAAGGCAGGTTCGGGTTTAGCCACTTTTGGCGTTTCTGATTCTGCGGGAGTGCCTGCTAGTTTTGCACAAGAAACCATTGTTTTGCCTTTGAATGATCGCACTGCCTTGACTCAGGCTTTTGAGACTTATAAAGATGATATTGCTGCTATTATAGTAGAGCCTATTCCTGCCAATAATGGTTTGTTGTTACAAGAGCGAAGCTTTTTAGAGTGTTTGCGGTTGAAGTGCCACCAAAATGGAACCTTGTTAATTTTTGATGAAGTCATTTCAGGATTTCGTGTTGGCTTTGAGGGGGCTGCTGCCCACTATGATATTAAGCCAGATATTATTACTTATGGAAAAATTATTGGTGGAGGAATGCCTGTAGGTGCGTATGGAGCAAGTGCTGAAATTATGGGACATATTGCTCCTGATGGGCCTGTGTACCAAGCAGGAACTTTGTCAGCTAATCCTGTAGCAATGGCGGCTGGATTGGCACAATTGGAACGATGTTTAGAAGAAGGTTTCTATGAAAATTTGGAAGCAAAAACCAAACAGATTGTAAAGTCAGTTAATGACTTTTGTTTGGAAAAAGGCTACCCGGTACAACTTTTTTCTATTGCCTCTATTTTTTGGATTGCTTTTACAAAAGAGGAAGCAGTACGTAGTGCCGATGCTATTGATGGAGATAAAATGCAGTATTTCAAAGCATTGCATCAACATTTGTTGGCAAAAGGTATTTATGTAGGACCTTCTGGTTATGAAGTGTGTTTTGTTTCTGCTGCTCATCATGAAGAGGCTATTGCCTATGCGATTGAAGCATTTTGTACTTCTTTGGAGCTTGTATTTGGGTAAGATAGAATTATATTGGAATGCCATTAGGTAGGCTTGCTTTGTCATTTTTTTACGATTTTATGGCATTCCTGTATTTTTTTAGTAATTTAGTAGACTCAAGTAGTAAATTAATACACCTCAGAAAATAGGTAGAAGTTTTAGACAATGCCATAGCAATTTTACTCAATAAGCTCCTTTTTATATTTCACACTATGAAAAATACTGGCATTTTAAGACCTATAATAATATTCTTTTTACTCAGTACAGTAGTCTTTATTTCTTGTGCTACCCTCCTGCTATTTAATTTCAAGACTTTATACGAAAACAAAAAGCTCAGTATTGATGCTTATCGAGAAGAGTTGATTAAGGAGGAAGCTATGCAAGAAGGGCAAGATGATACCTATTTACTATCAACACAAGGATATGAGCAAATTATGCGGGTGCATAACGAAAGTCGCGTATTCCTATACACCTTCGGTGGCTTTTTCCTGTTGATTTTAGGGGCAGGCTGTTTGTATTTGTATAGAAGTGTGAGTAGGCAACATCTTTTGAATATACAACAGCAAAACTTTTTACAAACCATTAGCCATGAGATGAAAACACCTATTGGTAGTATTATTTCCTCCTTATCTAATGTGCAGAATTATGATTTGGAACGGCAAATGGAAACAAAAATGGTGGGTAATGCTATGACTTCCGCTAGGCGACTTGATGGTTTAGTGAATAAAATTTTGACGGCTGCGAAATTGGATAACAATAGCATGACCTATGTGATCGAAGAAACGGACATGAGTATGTTGACCAAAGAAGTGGTGCGACGCTTTAAGAATCGAATTGGTGAAACAAGACAAGTGACTACTCAAATAGAAGAAGATTTACTAGTAGATGGTGATTCTTCTGCCTTAATATCTATTATTGGTAACTTACTGGATAATGCACATAAGTACTCAGATGATGATAGTAAGATTAGTTTGAAACTCTTTCAAACCAAGAAAAACAAAATAAGTTTAGAAGTAGCTGATGAAGGCTTGGGTATTCCTGATGAACACAAAGAAGAAGTCTTTAAACGTTTTTATCGGGTAGGAACTGAAGAAACACGTAGCACAAAAGGATCAGGTTTAGGCTTGTTTATTGTACAGAAATTGGTAACGATGCATAAAGGCACTATTAAAGTGAAGGATAATACACCTAAGGGGAGCATCTTCGTTATTGAAATGCCTGGTATCAAGTATGCGCCAGCACTGGAAGGTGAGTTTAGTGATGAGCTGGCGTAGCTGCCAGTTAATAACATTAAGAAAAGCGATTAGAAATATTCAATTATGGCAACAAACAAATGGCAAAATTGGTCGGGTATTGTCAAGTGTCAACCACAAAAGATTAAATACCCTAAGAGTGAAAAGGAACTACAAAAGGTAGTTCAGAAATGTATCAAAAAAGGACAGCGTTTGCGGGTCTGTGGTACTGGGCATTCTTGGAATCCCCTTTGTGAAACAGATGAGGTGATGATTTCCTTAGATGAGTATCAAGGATTGGAACACATTGATGAAGAAAAGAAACAAGCCACTGTTTTTGCTGGAACCAAACTCCACTTACTAGGGAAATTGCTGTTTGAGTATGGCTTGGGGATGAAGAATATGGGCGATATTGATGAGCAATCTATTGCGGGAGCTGTAAGTACAGGTACGCATGGTACGGGCATGGAATTAGGGAGTTTATCTACTCAGGTGGTTGGTTTGACCCTCATAACAGGTACAGGCGATATTGTTGAATGTTCGGAAACCGAAAACCGAGAGTTATTCAAGGCAGCTCAAGTATCGTTGGGAATGCTGGGAGTGATTAGTAAAGTAACCCTTCAATGTGATCCTGCTTACAAATTAAAATTGCACGTAGACAAGGAGCCTATCACTTCCGTTTTTTCCAACTTAGAACGCTATAATCAAGATAATCGCAACTTTGAGTTTTACTGGTTTCCCTATACCGATTATGTCCAAACCAAGTTTAGTAACATTACACAAGAACCTGCCCAAGATACAGGGCGTATGGCGTACATGACCGATATGGTGCTAGAGAATGGACTTTTTGGAGTAATGAGTGCTGCCACACGCGTTATTCCTAAGTTTTCAAATCCACTAGCTCGCTTCTCGGCATGGGCTGTTTCTACGAGTGATAAGGTCAATTGGAGCCATAAAGTATATACCATGCCTCGTTTGGTGAAGTTCAACGAAATGGAATACAATGTTCCTTTAGATCGTTTTCAAGAGGTATTTGAAGAGATTCGTGCCTGTATTGATCGAGAACAATTTAATGTCCATTTTCCGCTCGAAAATCGTTTCAGTCCCGCCGATGATATTTATTTAAGTTCTGCATATGGCCGTGAATCAGCTTATATTTCTTGTCACGTTTACAAAGGCAAACCCTACCAAAAGTATTTCAAAGCCCTCGAAAATATTTTCCGCAAATACGATGGGCGTCCACATTGGGCAAAGCTCCACACACTTACCGCTAATGAACTCGCCGATATTTATCCTAAATGGGAAGAATTTAGAACTATTCGCCAACAATGTGATCCGAATGGGGTTTTCTTGAATGGTTATTTGCGAGAGTTGGTGGGCGTGAAGGCGACGGAGCGAGTTGTTTATTAGTTGTTGGGCGTGCCCCATATAGAAAAAGCGCAATAACCGTTTCACGGTTACTGCGCTTTTTCTATATGGGTCGGGCTATTCGTTTGTAGTTGCTTCATATACAAGCTGTTCAGCTAATTGCTGGCAGTGTCTTCCGCTGTCAGCCCTGCCAGCAAAAGCTTCACTAGCTGTCTATTTCACCAAGCTACCACTGCTATCCCTCACGCGAAAAATGTGCGAAGTACAAGGTGCGATGTGCGAGGAGAGTACTTTTACCCTTCATTCTACATCGTATATTTTACAATGAATCGTTTTTACAAAGGTATAACGCGAGAAATGTGTGAAGTACAAGGTGCGAAGTGCGAGGAGAGTACTTTTACCCTTCATTCTACATCGTATATTTTGCAATGAATCGTTTTTACAAAGGTATAACGCGAATATTGTGCGAAGTACAAGGTGCGAAGTGCGAGGAGAGTACTTTTACCCTTCATTCTACATCGT
>JAHDHP010000055.1 GCA_020631245.1 Bacteroidota bacterium
GCGTGAGGGATAGTAGCGATAGCTTGGTAAAACAGGCACTTTGTGAAGCAAAGACTAGCAGGGCTGACAGCGGAAGACACTGCTAGGACTATGCTGAACAAGTGAATGTGAGCCAACTATAAGCGAATAGCCCGACCTGCATAAAAAAAGGCGACCTTTTATTATCAGCCAATTGGCTTTAATAAAAGGTCGCCTTTTTTTATGCGGGGCACGCCCAAAATGTATAAAAAATTATTTTCTAAAAATACGCAAACCTGCTTCTTCTAATTGAACATCTCTTCGAAAGAGCATAGCTGCAAAAAATAAGGCAGCGACAAAGAAAAGATTAAGTGCGATGACAAGGGCAGGGTTGCCTAATTCGAAGTAGAGTAGAATGCCCATGAAAATGAGTTGAAGAACGCCCATAATATTAAGGATGCGCCCCATCCAGCGGGCTTCGAGATCGGCGGTGAAGGCTCCAAAAATACCAACGAGGAGCGTAACAAGTGTTAAAAAGCCTGCATAACGATCACTGGTGGAGTCGTTGAACAATAGACTATCGACAATAACCAATGCTAAGATGCCTCCTACCAATGCGGCTACTAAGATGGAGTCGCGAGAGGCTTCTATATATTTCTTTTTTGCTGGTTTTTCTGTTGTTTCGACATCTTCAGCATTTTCTTCTCCTTTCTTTTTGCGTTTAAATTTGCTAAGAAAGGACTCCTTTTTCTTTTCTTCTTTCGGAGCTTCTTCGGTGGAAGTGGCTATATCTGTTGTCGTATTTTCTGTTTCGGTACTTACTTCTTCTTTCTTTTTCTTGAAAAACATAATGGCGTATTTTAGTTGTCAAACTCCTATTTAGAGTTTGTATGACTGTTTAAGTCACTAAATTAGAAAGCCTTTTATGGAAAACAAAAGCATTGCCAATAAAATTAAATGCAATAATGTTGCAAAAACTGATAGATGATGATTATTTTTGTGTTAAATTAATCCATTATTGAGTAATATTTCATGAGTCATCACTATTGTTTTATGAGTAGCATGTTTAAGCAGTTGGTATTTTTATGTTGGTTGGTGTTATGTACCAACATAACACAAGCACAAATTAGTGGGCTGATTGTAGATAATCATGATCACGCACATCCGATGCCGAATGCTAATGTGGTGTTGTTGCCAGATAGTGTTTTTACGACCAGTGATGACAAAGGACGGTTTTTATTTTCAGAGCTTGAAGATGGAACTTATGAGTTATCATGCACCTATATGGGTTTTGTAGAAACGAAGATACCCATTGAGGTGAAACGTGGAAAAACTCCTTTTGTGAAATTGATTATGGAACCTTCTGCGGAAATGTTGGAGACGATGGTGGTAGTGGATGAACATTATAAACAAGAAGAAACTTTACAAGCAGAGCATTTGGATGAATTGTTTATGAAGGAGAATATGGAAGGGACTTTTTCCAAAACAATTGAGAAATTGCCAGGTGTAAGTTCTATAAATGTAGGAGTGGGTATTGCGAAGCCTGTGATTCGAGGTTTGTCAGCCAATCGAATTATTGTGAACCAACAGGGAATAAAGCAGGAGAGTCAACAGTGGGGGAGTGATCACGGTTTGGAAATAGATCAGTTTGATGTAGAACGAGTCGAAATTATCAAAGGGCCAGCCTCTTTACAATATGGTTCAGATGGTTTGGGAGGAGTAATAAATATTATGCCTGCTAAATTACTGCCTACCAATACGTGGAAAGGGAGTTTGGAGGGAGTTTATAAATCAAATAATGGACATTGGGGTGGTTCTACAAAATGGGGATTGAATTGGAATGATGTCTTTCTTACGGCTCGGTATAGTCAACAAGCATTTGGAGATTATCGCGTGCCTGCTACTTCTTTTGATTATAATAACTATACCTTACCTATTTTTGAAAATACACTTAAAAATACAGCAGGAAAAGAACGTAACTGGAGCATCGAAACAGGGCTGAGTCGCAAATGGGGAGTTACCCGTTTATTACTAGGACGCTACCAATTAGAAGCAGGACTTTTTTCGGGAGCAGTAGGAGTGCCAAGAGCTTATGCATTGGATCACGATGGTTCTTATCGCGATATAGACGTACCCAAACAAGAGGTCAGCCATTTTCGAACATCACTGAATCAAACCTTTTTATTTGGAGAGGATCACCTGGCGATTGATGTAGGATTTCAACGCAATTTGAGACAAGAGTTTTCTTACCCAGAATTTCACAGTATTCCTGCCTCGCTCATTGATCGAAATAATACACTTGCATTAGAGTTATTATTGCAAACTTATACCTTAAATGCCCACTACGAACAACACCGTAGTCATGATAGCAAATGGGTATATGGGGGTAATTTACAATGGCAGAAAAATATACGAGGCGGTTTTGAGTTTTTACTACCCAACTTTAGCACTTTTAGAGGGGGTATATTCACTATTTCCGAACAACGTGTCCGAGAAAACCTATTGCTCAATGCAGGCGTTCGTTATGACTTTGGACAAAACCAAACCGATTATTTTCGACAGTTTGTTTGGAATAGCAATGAGGTCGTTACCGACTCTTTGATTGCGCCTGCCACACACGATCCTTTTCATAATTGGTCGGCTTCCATTGGAGCCAATTTAAGTATGGGACAAGAAGGGCAGTGGGTGATGAAGGTAAATTTAGGAAAGAGTTTTCGAGTGCCTTATCCTTCTGAAACAGTATCTAATGGTATTCATCACGGAACTTTTCGACATGAAATGGGAACGGTTGATTTGAAATCCGAACATGGTTATCAATTCGATATAGGAATAGCTTGGGAATTACCTAAATTCTCAGGTAGTATTGCTGGATATTTCAACTACTTTGATGAGTACATTTACTTAGGTCCTACTTTTCCCGCTCGTTTTTCGCCATTACCCGAAGCAGGGCAAATTTTCCAATATCGACAAGATGACGCGATATATACAGGAGGGGAATTACATTGGAATTGGATGATCAATCGTTTTTTGGAATGGGAACAAGCGGCTGATTTTGTACAATCTTATAATGTCAATACCCAACTTGCTTTACCTTTTACGCCACAACCTTCCATTAAAAATGATTTGAAATTTCGTTTTAAGGATGGCAAATATGGAGAAGGAATGTATATAGGGGTGAATCATGCTTATTATATGGGAGCTAATGGTCCCAATCGAATAGATCGATCCGAAAATGAAACACCAGCCTTTCAACTCCTAGATATCAGTGCAGGAGGCACCTTTTTGCTACGAAGCCAAACCCTTAACTGGAAGTTGAAAGTGCAAAACCTATTAAATACTAGTTACCTCAATCACCTTAGTCGTTACCGATTAATCAATGTTCCTGAACAAGGAAGGAATGTGGTTATCTCCTTGCAAATGCCTTTGGGAGGACATTTATAGGAGAGGCTTGTACAGACGACGATTTATCGCGCCTCAGTACTCAGGTTGGAATAAAAAAAAATAACTATCAAAAAAGATAGAAGTTATATTTAATAATGTTAGACGTTCTATCGTAAGACGCCATAAATGGACGTCTCTACAAGTACGTCCAAATTCAAAACAAAACAATGAAAAAGTATCATTTCTATGTTCTATTTTTCCTCAGTATATTCGTTATTTCTGCTTGTGGAGAAAAGACCGTTGACACCGAAGCACCTACACTAACCATTAACTCCTCACAGCCGATGTCACAGTCAGCAATGGTATGTGGAGAAACAGAGCAAGGAGTTTTTATACTACAAGGAGGCGAAGCTCTTTCTTTAGATCTTAGTTTTACAGATAACATAGCCCTCTCGCAATACAAGGTAGATATTCACAATAATTTTGATTGTCATGGTCATGGGAGTGTCGCAGCTCCAAGTATAAGCCCACCAAGTGGTTCAAATACAACAAGCGATTGGACACTATTAGATATTGTAGATATTGGAGGAACAACAGCCAATATAAGTAGAATACTTGAAGTACCTGAAAATGTAACTGCTGGAAATTACCATTTTGAACTACAAGTTGTGGATGAGTCAGGCAATGATATTCCAAGTGCATATGTTTCTTCCCTAATCGTTACCAATCCAACAGATCAAGTAGCTCCCACATTAACTGTAAATGAACCATTAAGCAGTTCGTTTAGTGTGGCAAAAGGAGAAAAAGTACGATTTACAGGTTCGCTTACCGATAATTATTCCTTGTCAGAAGGAGGAAATGGAGTATTATTTTTATCCTATAAGAATTTGAGTAATGGAAATGTTTTTCTTTCCGATGCCATTTTTCCTTTTGATAACAGTACCTCTACAAGCTATGATTTTGATTTCGAATTTACTGTTCCTACCACCCTTATCGCAGGTGATTTCGAATTTACACTAGGTGCTACAGATGGTGTCAGAAATGTAGCAGAATCGGCTATTTTCAAAGTAGACATTACGAATTAAGAATTCCTATTTTGACACCCATTTGACCATAAAAGAACATATTGTCACAATCTTGTTATAATGCAATAGTTAGCCCTCTTTGGGCTAATTATTGTCATGAAAAATATGACAACGATAGAGCGTACATTAGAAAAAAAGTATTTATCCCAACAGAACTAATTACGCCCTTTTACGTAAAACTCTAATACCTACATACCCGCACCCTTTTCTTTCCCCTTGAGACGCTCTACATCTTTTCGCCTACGAAAATAAAAAACATGTCTTGGATCAAAAAGGTAGTGTTCCTACTACTACTGGCACAATTTAGTGCTTGTTTGAGTGGCACCAAAGAAGTACAACAAAGTGAAGAAGCCAGCGCGCTTCAATCACTCATTATTCCCATCAAAACTATTGAAGATTCTCCAAAAGATAATCTAAAAGATTTAACACCATTAAAAGAAGTGATTGGAGACTCGCGTGTTGTCATGCTTGGAGGTACAGGAGGAGGAGATGGCTCTTCCCTCAAAGCGAAAACGCGCTTGGTGAAGTATCTCCACGAAAAACTTGATTTTGATGTCATCCTCTTTGAAAGTGGTTATTATGACACCTACAAAGTAGCTGTTGAATTAGAAGAAATGGTTGATCCCGTGCTTTCAGCCAAAGAAGGAATACCTGTCAAATGGTCGGCAAGTAAACAAGCAGCTCCTTTGTTCAAACTCATTGGAGACGAAAAAATACAAGTCGCAGGATTTGATTGTCGTTTTTCAAGCAATAATGCCAAAACCTATTTGGCAATTGACCTCGAAAGTTACCTTCTTCGTTCTCCTATTCGAAAACTCAAAGGCTGGAGAACCTATAAAAGTGTTCTCACCAAAATGACCAAACAACCCGAATATATCCCTTCTGAAAAGAACCAAAAAATCTTTTGGGAAATGATGGATACGGTGCGATATGCAGTCAAAAAGAGCCAAAAAGGGGAGGAACGTACCCGTTGGCAACGTATTCTCAATAATATTGAACAACACCACAAATCGGTTTGGAATGAAGAGCCAGCTATTCGAAGAGAACAAATTGCCAAGAATATCTTGTGGTTATTAGACGAGAAGTATAAAGAAGAGAAAGTAATTGTTTGGGGTTCTGCTCTAAATACTGTCTACCAAGCAGATGAGCTTCAAAAAATGATAGAGGAAACTATTTTGGTAGAAAACGAAATCAAGGAAAGTGTGGATCAAATAGATGACGAAGCATTAGAAGAAACCGAAAAGGAAATAGTCAAAAGAAAATGGGTGCCTTTTGAGGATGCCAAGCCCGATAACTTAGGCGCATTGCTCAAAAAAGAATTAGGAGAGGAAGTATATAATATTGGTTTTACGGGTTATAGTGGTAAAAATAGAGTCGCTGATGAAATCCAAATAATTCCAAATGCACCTGCCAATAGTATGGAAAGTTTGTTGAAGAAAACAGGTTATCCTTACAGTTTTCTCAACTTTAAAAGTGATTTTCCAGACGATCATCTCCTCAGACAATCCCGCATTTGTAGAGCCATCGAACATGAAAACCTTTCTTGCGATTGGACAACGCAATTTGATGGTTTATTTTATATCGAATTACTAGAAGAAAATGTGATGGTTGTGAATGATTAAAAAGTCCCCTCTTCGGAGGGGTTGGGGTGGGTTATTAAAAAAGAAGGGCAGCATCTTAATAGATGCTGCCCCTTAATATTTAAAAGTCAATTTGCTTACGGATGCACATGAAATTCAACCGTAGAACTTGCCTGATCTGTATCATCATCATGTCCCCATACTTTCGCCGTCATAATCCAATTCGTATGAGCATCTACATCCAATATAATGTCATCATGATGTTCGTATTTGCCACTTTCTTCGTGAACATGAGCAGCAGCAGGAGCCGAATAAATCACTGATCCGTCTTCCTTATTTGCAATTTCCACATTTACATGGTCTATGGTACCACCATCATGCTCCTCAAATTCAACATGAATATGTATCGTATCTCCTACATGTTTTGCTGTCGTATCAGGAGACATAATATGTACATGATAATCACCTTCTTCATGATCGTGATCATCATCATCTTTATTACACGCAGCAATAGTTGCAACAAATCCAACTAATAATATACAATAAATTAGATTTTTCATTTGTGTTTTGTTTTTAAAGTAAAAATAGAATTTATCCAGACATCCGATTATCCAATCACCCCGCCATCTAATCATCAATAGCTGGGCGTGCCCTTACGCAGGTCTTTGGGGGAATGCGGGATTGAGTAAAGAGAAGGCATGCCTTGTCTCAACCAATCCCGCATTCCCCCAATCCCTGCTTCAGGTCGGGCTATTCGTTTGTAGTTGGCTCATACCCGCTAGTTCGCCTATATGTACTAGCAGTGTCTTCCGCTGTCAGCCCTGCTAGTACAAGGCTCACAAAAGCGGCTATTTCACCAAGCTACCACTACTATCCCTCACGCGAAATCAATGAGTGAATGGGTGATTGTGTGGATGAGTGAATAAGCGTTACGCCCATTCACTCATTCGCTAATTCACTCAATCACTCATTGTTTACGTTTCTGGTGGATCTATAATTTTACGGATAAAGTCCTGTGAGTTACAGGCTTCTTGAAAAATAAGGTAGGAAAAAGAAAGTATAGACGTTTTATCAGAAAATAGCTCTGGTAAAAGCTCCAGTGGTACAATTTCCTCTATTAATTGCTTACTTATTGGTACAGGAAATTTTTGTTGATTACTAGGATTGTTTGTGTTTTGTTCTTCTAGCTTTTTCTTAAGATAACATTCCCCATAACAAGATTCATCAAGCTCCGCATTATGAAAGCAGCAAAACTTGATAATCTGTGATTGATTCAGCTTAAAACTAACATAAGTGATGGTATCCGACATAGTCGCCATCAATATGAGAGCAATTAATGATATGGAGATAGTATTTTTCAAAAAAACTACTTGTAATGGTAAGAGTACAAAGCTAATCAATATCCTTTTAAAAGACAACTTTAAAATAATCAAGATAGTCTGAGGTCAGAAATATTTAAAAATACCAATAGGCTTTTATTTTTACCTATATCTGAGAGGTTTTCTTGATTTTATCATCAGGCTTGCAAAAGCATCTTTTTAGCCCTAATTATGTCTTTTTTTCGGCACGTAGTTCCACTACGCGCCTCAAAAAAACCTTCATTAGGTCAAAAAATCTAGCTTTTTCAGCACTAATCCTAAAATCAAGACAACCTCTGAAACGATTGGTGGCTAGATTTGTTTATATTAGCGTAACAAAACCTTAAATTCATATTACTCTAAATCTATGACCCAAGTACCCACTATTCTAATTGGCCTCGGCGGCCTCGGTTCTTATATTGTTGACACTATTTATAGCTGGATTCCTGAAGAAGATCGAAACTTTGTAGCGATTCATGCTTTTGATACCAATGTCAACGACATTGCTAAACTCAAACACCTCAAAAAAGAAAACGTTACCCAAACAAGTACCAATTGGACCGTTGAAGAATACTTGCGAATTGCAGAAGCGGATTCGACAGTAAAAGATTGGTTTCCACATGAGCATACCGAATTACTTCGCAAATCGCTCACCGATGGGGCTGGGCAAATTCGCTCCGTTTCTCGCCTAGCGTATAGAGCGGCGATGGAAAGTGGTAAATTGGGCAACTTGCACAGTAGTATCAATCACATTTTCCAAGAAAAAGGAGAAGGAGTAAGTAGTAGTGCGCGGGTCATGATTGTGTGTTCGTTAATGGGGGGAACAGGCGCAGGGATTTTCTTGCAAACCGCTCTTTATATGCGAGATGTGTTAGAACAAGATTTCCAAAGGCGTAATGTCCTCATTCGAGGGGCATTTATGCTACCAGATACTCTTGTACTCACCAACACCATCAAAGGAAATGAGGTCGAAAATATTCGAGCCAATGCTTACGCCAGTATTAAGGAACTCAATGCGATTACCCGCAATGCTAGTGTAGATAAAAATGACCAACTCGTTGTAGAATTAGAGTACAAACCCAACCAAGTAGATTCACAAGGGCGACTCGACCATCGCATTACCTCCCGCAATTTGCCCTACAATTTCCTCTACCTATTTGATTTTGAAAATACTGAAAAAAACAATCTCAAATACTTCCGAAATTATATCAACCAAGTAGCTCGCTCTACCTTCCTCGATCTCTTCAGCCCTGTTTCAAATGACCGTTTTTCTAAACAAGATAACCAAATCCTTTCCATGATAGCCAATCATGGGATGTCGCGTTATTGTGGCTCAGGAGTCTCCTCTTTAGAGTATCCATATGAAGATATGGTCTACTACTTTTCCTTGAAATGGTCTACTGAAAGTTTATCGACGGAGTGGCTCAAAATAGATGAGCAATTCGAATCTGATTTTAGAGACTATGAGCGCGACCTCAAAAGCGGTGTGCCAAGAGAACGCCCGCAATTGGGAGACCGTTATCGTGATATTCTCAAGCAATTTGCGACCCAACAAAATCCACGTCCTTTCTTTAAATTAGCCTATCGGGCTGCACATACCATTGACAAACGAGGGGACTTAGGACAATCAAAGTCCGAAATCTTTTTAGACAATGTATTTCGTCGTATTGATTCAATCATCAATAATGATGAAAAACTCCAAGAATTTGGGGCCGAATGTTCTTTAGATGAAAACCGCTTGTCCGAAAAAAGAACTGCAAGAGATGAGGTCAGCCGTAGAGAAGAAGCCCTCTATTTTTATGAGCAGAATATCCGCAAATTTATTGATAACACGCGTAATTATGTGGTCAATGAAATTGTATTACAAGATGGTGATCACCCACAAATGTTAAGTGGTGATGATCACAAACTTAATACCTTTATGTTGCGGACACCTGAACCGCTTCACCCTGTAACCGTTCGCTTTTTGCTCTACGAAATAGATGCCTTAATTGCTAGACAACTCAATGATTTAAGTCCTAAAAATGAAAAGCTTGAAAAAAGTATCGACCGTTATAAAACCATCTACGATCTCGATGAAACAGATGATTATATAGAAAATGCAGATGATCGGATGTCAGAAGCGGAAAAGCAAGGTGTTTTTGGTCGTGTGTTCAATAACCAATTCAAAGATTTTGTAGAAGAATATATCGATAAGTCATCAAAACACTTCAACAATCTCAATCGCTTCCGAAAAGACCGATTGATCGAGTTGATTTTTAAGGAATTGCAAAAAGCCATCAAGGAAATGCAAGTGGAGTGGGAGAAGTATTTCGCCAATTTGAGTGATACACAAAACAATCTCAAAAATGAATTGGAGATACTTGCCAACAAGCACGACCACGAGGCAGATATGACCCGCAATTATGTCCTTGCCTCTAAAGAAAACAAAGACCTTTTGTGGGAAAGCCTTCGTTCTAAAATCATTACTGACGAGCTACCTGTTGAAATTGCTAGTGAAATCTATAAAGGGCAGTATGCCCGATTCTGTAAGAAACGAAAAGGGGATTATATCACCGAGCAACGCCCTGAGAAAGTAGAAGAAATGTTCCGTAAGGATGTCGTAGGCTGGTGTCAAAAACAAATGTATAAAGAAGATGCACTCGACCTTAATTGTGTACGTGCCTTGCGACGGGAAGCAGAGATGAAAGGAATGGCAGATGATCAGATTCACCAATATATCAAAGACAAAATTACCTTGCTCAACAACTTAGCACGTCCCTGGGTTCCTGCCAAAAATAATGCAACGGAACTCAATGCTTGGGGCGTACATCCCGATTGTATCAAGGAGTTATCGGGAGATATGCGTAACGAACTATTTGATGGAACGGATTTAGTGGAACACGAGGCCTTTTCGAGTTATGAAATTACCCGCAACCGTACTCTCTTCGGACTCACGATAGAGGACTTTACTAAATTTTATTGCGGAGATAATCAAGGGCGTTCACCAGGAGAATATTATAAAGCTTATAACAATCGTATTCGTCAACTTACCAAGCAAGGAAATACGGTAACACCACACCTTGACAAACGATGGCATTTACAAGCCTACTTGCCCGAAATTCATACGAGTCGAGTTACCGAAGATCGTAGCAAGGTGGATCGTGCCTTACTTTGGGGAGTCATCATGGGTTACCTCGAAAATATCGACGAATATGGTCGCCTCACTTGGTTATTTGACGATAATGCAGGTAGTCGTATTATCTACGAAGGAGAAAAGCCAGCAGAACGTCATATTCATTCGCTCCATCGTGCCCTTTTGCACAATCCTATTATAGTGGATAAGATACTAGAACGGGTACGCGAACAATTTTCGGCTGATGCTAGTGAATATAGAGATGCTATTGCCTCACATACTTTCCACCAAAAAGCAACTAATATTCATTATTACGAGGCCAAGCCAAGCATGAAAACGAACATTATTGACTTAGTGATGCGCTATCCAGAAGGTGATCCAAGTAATTTTGATTTGATTAAGGAGAGTGATCGTTTACTCAAATTGCTTTGTGAGGAAATTGTGAATCATTTCACCAGTATTTTCGGTAGTCACCGCCAAATTCCTGCGAAAGAACAAGCCCTCCAATTTATTGATGATATGTTGGCTGCTTCTGTTTTGTATAAAGAGGCAGATCAAAGAGGGGCACGGTATCGTAGTTGGGATAATATTTTGCGGCAGGTGAAAGGATAAATTACGTAGGGGGATCCTTGTGGTCGCCCTTTCATCGTAAGTCGTCGGACGCTAATCGTCGCATCGTCAATCGCACACCCAATGTGATAAAATTGTCATAATAACAAAGTGTGATTGCATTCCGCTAATAGTTTATCGAAATTAGCGTGAATGCGTACATTTATCCCTTTCTAACCCTCCCCAAATACCCCTTCAATTAAATGCCCTTTATGTTACCATTTGCTATCTTTTTATTTTGTGCAATCGGGATTGTAGCTGGATTGGTATGGCTACAAGTGTACGATCAATCTGGAGAACAAACAGAAAAAGGAACGAAGAACTACCTACCTATTGTGATTGGCAGTATATTACTCTGCCTCTTAACCGCCGCATTTGTCATTTTTTTCAAACCAGGCTCCAAAGACGATGTCTGGCAAGAATACAAATCACTTCGTACTTCTATTGATAATGACATTGATGAATGGTCTGCTTATGATTACGAGGGTATTGACAGTCTGATCAATGACAAAATGAAAATGCTCCGTGAAATTGATAAAAACATTACTTTCATTAATAGTAAGTCGATTGTAGATAATGATTTTGAGGAGGTTAAAAAAGAATTACGTACTTTCCAAGAACATCGTTATTTTCAGGCAGAACAACTGATGGCATTGATGCGGAAAAATACTTTTGGAAATGATTCGCGTGTCAAGGATATGGATATGATCATTTCTGATTTGGAGGATGAAATTACCAATTTGGAAGGTGTAGCTGAAGAAGAACGACAGAAAGTGATTCAAGAACAAAAAAAGGTGAAAGTTTCTACTAATCGAGGACAAAATAATGCTCAAGGTTTTCGCCAACAATTAACTGATATGCGGAATACTTTAGAAGAGAAAGATAGTGAAATTGCTGATTTGAAGCTAAACTTTGAAAGAGTCAGAAAAGATAATACACAAGTTGCTCGTTTATTGGAGGAGGAAAGAAAAAAAAGTGCCCAAATGATGGCAGAAATCAGTCGTCTTCATCTAAAATTGAATACGGTTAATCAGCTAGAAACTGAGCTATTTCATTTGCGACAAGAAAAGAAACGTTTAGAGCAGCTTTTGGCTCGTTATTCTAATGTGGTGCCTGCTTCCAAAAATAATGTGGTTGCGAAGCCTTAATGTTTGTTCTTCGTATAATGAGTCATAATGGAGCGTCAGGAGCATAGGACTGAGCTAGGAAGTGCCGCAGGCTGAGCGGTCTGAGCGAAGACAAGGGACGACCATAGCGAAGCCTGTGCGAGTAGTGACATATTAGCCGAAAGCCCGACCCCTCCAACTGCTTGAAGTTCATGCGATGACGCATGAACGAGCAGTTGGAGGGGGCACGCCCAACTACAAAATCTCCAACTCTATTTTTCCATCCATCCATTCTAAGTCTACGTAGGGTAAATAAGTAATTTGGTCATGGAAAGTGTCAAAGCTTTCGAAGGGATCGAACTTCGGGACAGGATTTATAAAGCGATAGGAGGTAATTTTAACAGAGGTGTTATGGTTATTTATTTTAACACCTGGTTGCCGACCAAAACCATGAAGAAATAGTCGAATGTTTTTGAAATGACTATTCCGAATCCCTTCATTTGGGCTTATCAATAAACGACTGTCATTCGCTACATAATAGATGTCTCTTCGATAATATTCGCCTTTTTGATACTCATAGGATGTTCCATCATCTTCATAGTAAACAAAGGTGTGGTCGGTATCGCCTGCATACCAATGCATTTCTAATACATCATTAGGCTTTTCGGCAACATTTTGCACCAATGATTGCATGGGGATAATAGCACTTCCACGAACAAAAAGAGGCAAGCGACGTGGGGGAGCTTCTATAAATACCTCTTGACCTCCTTTGTAATAACGATCTGTATAAAGGTCGTACCAAATACCTTTAGGAAGGTAAACTTTGGCGATATTTTGCTCAGCAGGGAGTGGAACTACCATGATAGCATCTCCAAAGAAATATTGGTTTTGAAAGATCTTGTTGTATATATTTTCATCGTGCGTATAATCAATGGCTAATGAACGTGAAATGGGGAGTCCAGTAAGATGGGAAAGGTAAAAATGACTATACAAATAGGGGAGAAGACGATAACGGAGATTCACATAATTGCGAGATATATCAGTCACTTCTTCTCCAAATGTCCAAGGTTCAGCCGACAGACTATTGATCATGGAGTGACAACGAAAGAATGGGGAAAAAGCACCAATACTCAGCCAGCGAGCAAACAAACTAGCAGATGCTTCCCCACAAAATCCACCCACATCATAGCCACTATAAGCCACACCCGTAAGTCCCAAACTATTGACTAAACGAGTACCTAGTAACATATGTTCGTCTGTTGCAACATTATCACCTGTCCATACCGCTGCATATCGCTGGATGCCCGAATAACCAGAACGAGTCAAAACAAAAGGACGATTTTCACCCATTAGTTCTTTCACTCCTTCTTGTGTACTACGCGCCATCTGCATCCCATACACATTCCGCGCTTTTCGATGTGAACCTTTCTCGCCATCATAATCAAACTCCAATAAATTAGGAGTACATTGCCCCCAAGAAGCGGGTTCGTTCATATCATTCCAAAAACCTTCAAGGCCATCCTTTACATAATCAACAAACAAAGTTCCCCACCACTTCCTAGTAGAAGGCTTCGTATAATCTGGGAAGTAACATACTCCTGGCCACACATTCCCTGTATAATAACTCTTATCAGGATACTTCACAAATACATCTTGATCTACTCCCGAATCATGCGGATGATAACCGCCTTCCTTTTTGATACCCGGATCAACAATTATCGCTACATGAAAACCAATTGATTTGAGATGGTCAATCATCGACTTTGGGTCAGGAAATCGTTTGTTATCCCAACTAAATGCTTTATAGGCATCCATATAGTGAATGTCTAAATAAATCACATCTGCTGGAATTTCTTTCTCTCGAAAAGTTTCCGCAATACGAATAACCTCTTTATCAGGATAATAGCTATAACGGCATTGTTGTAAACCCAAACTCCATTTGGGAGGTAACGCCATCCGACCTGTCAACCAAGTATACGACTGAATAATCTCTGATACACTGGGGGCATGGATAAAATAATAATTCATATCCCCATCTTCGGCCGAAAAATAACTAAACCGATTATTGGAGGCACCAAAATTAAAGCGGGAACGGAAGGTATTATCGAAGAAAATGCCATATGCCAAATCAGAATGAACACCCATATAAAAAGGGGTAGATAAATATAGCGGATCTCCATTAGTAGGATAGGCAAAATGATCCGTATTCCAATTTTCATAAGCTTCTCCCCTTCGATCCAAATTTCCCGTTTTTTCTCCTAGACCAATAAAACGTTCTCCTTCCTGTAAACTCTTGTAAGTCGTTACCTCTGTTCCTAGCCACGAAGTTCCAAAAGCTGGATCATCAGCATTTAGTAATGCTCCTTCTTTATTATAAAAAGACAATCGAACAGGAGAACGGTCAATTTGCAATTGTATCAGATTGGTTTCTAAATTCAGAAATTGCTCATTTTCTTCCATCACAAAATCTTCTAGTACAGGCGGTCGAATCACTGCATAAGAATGATTCGGCTCAATTGGAAATCGGCTAATTTGTATACGAAAAATACTTTCATCATATATAGTAACTGCTAAGTAGGCATTTTTAAGTTTAGCAACTAAACCATTAGGAGTTTTTTCCCAACTTTTTAATTTTCCCAAACTTTCATTAAAGTCGTGTCTTTGGTGCATTTTTCGGTTTAGATATATGGTTGATGATGGAAGCAAAAATAGTGATTTGTTGGGTGAATTTTATGTACTGGTTGATTTTTTGGGCGTGCCCCCATTTTTGCTTTTTTGCCTATTGTTCATGCGAGGACGCATGAACAATAGGCAAAAAGCAAAAATGGGGTCGGGCTATCCACTTATAGTTGGCTCATAGAAAAGGTATTCAGCCAATACTTCAGTGTGTCTTCACTCCATCGTTCAGCCACCCTTCAGCAGGCTTCATCACCTTTCTATTTCGCCAAGCTACCGTTTCTATCCCTCACGCTTTCCTAACGAACACTCATTAGCAAAATGCTAAAACACTAGCACGAATGTTGCTGATTATTCAAGTAATTACGATTTTTTTTAGTAAAAAATCAAAAAAAAATTTGGGAAACTAGGAGAATGATTCTATATTAGACCCATCAAACAGAATAATACACAAACAATGTTATATAATTCATTTTATTTTTTTGGTTATTTTTATTTTGGTAGCACTTGTCCAATCAAAGTCAGCTAGGTAATAAAGATATGCCAGAAAAAGAGTAGCCTCGACTTTGAACAGTCGGGGCTATTTTTTTTGAATTATAACAACTTTAAAAACTCAAAAACTCTACAATGGACATTACTAAAAGAGCAGTATATATTTCCTTTGGAGAAACAGATGGGCATGCTATTGATTACCTTATAGGTATCATGAAAGATGCTAGAACAACTACATATCAACGTATATATAACCTAGATATCAAAGAGCTACATTGGCAATATGCAGAAGGGTGGAACAGTATTAGT
This sequence comes from Bacteroidota bacterium, assembly GCA_020631245.1. Lineage (GTDB taxonomy): Bacteria > Bacteroidota > Bacteroidia > Chitinophagales > UBA2359 > JAHDHP01. The sequence continues at coordinate 15,670 of JAHDHP010000055.1, forward strand.
TGTCTTTTGTCACATATTATTTCCATAGATAACTTTTTTCGAATCAGAAACATAGAAAGACGAGAACCTACGGAAGAAGAAGAGAAAAAATATATGCCTGGTATGACAATGGGAAAATACATCCCTGAACTCATCACCAATGATCCTATTGAATACTATATAGAAGAATTAAAAGCCTCTCAAAAAAAGATGTTGGATGCTCTGACCAAATTGAAAGAAGAGGATTTTATTGAAGTACATCACCTAAAAGAATGGAAAATAGATAACAATATGGCTTGGAGTTTATACCATGCAGCGGAAGACGAAGTGCACCATCGAGGTCAAATAAGCATCATCCGTAAACTTTACCGAGAGGCACATAAAAATTAATCGCCTGTACAGACAAGGCAGGCCTTGTCTCTAAATACACATTCACCCGTACAGACAAGACATGCCTTGTCTCTAATCACTCATTGTCAATATGCGAGTAGCCATACAAGGAATAAAAGGATGTTTTCACGAAATAGCCGCCTTCAAATTTTTTGGAGAGCGAGAAGAACTAGACATGGTAGAATGTATGAGTTTTCCACAGTTTTTTCAACGATTTGAAAACAAGGAAGACTTCTACGGAGTCATGGCAATTGAAAATACAGTAGCAGGAACCATATTGCCCAATTACGCCATGTTACGTAACTCCAATTTACAAATAATAGGAGAAGCCTATTTACGTATTCAGCATCATTTACTAGTTGCCAATGGACAAGCCATCGACGAAATATCGGAGGTGCGCTCACATCCAATGGCAATCTTACAATGCCATAAATACTTCGAGCAATACCCACACATCAAACTCATTGAGGCCGAAGATACGGCATTGAGTGCCAAGCAAATAAGTGATGGGCAAACCAAAGGGGTAGGTGCAATTGCCAGTAGTTTAGCAGCCGATCATTACCAACTCAATATCCTTGCATCAGGTATCGAAACCAACAAGCGAAACTTTACCCGATTCTTAGTATTACAACACAAAGATGTAGCAAAAGAAGTGCGTAAACCCAACAAAGCATCTCTATGTTTTCATGCAGCACATGAGGTCGGATCACTAGCAATGATCTTATCTATCTTTTCACAACATAGTATTAATTTGAGTAAAATTCAGTCATTACCAGTGGTCGGAAAAGTATGGGAATACTTCTTTCACATAGACGTAGAAATGGAAGATTACACCGCCTACCAACAAGCATTACAAGAAATACTACCCTATATAACAGAGTTAAAAATACTAGGAGAATATAAAGTAGGAATAAAACACCGAACGATATGATTATTGAAGCAGCCAAGCGATTAGAAACGGTGAAGGAGTACTACTTCTCCATCAAATTGCGACAAATAAGAGAATTAGTAGCAAGTGGGAAAGATATTATCAATCTCGGAATTGGTAGCCCCGATTTACCACCATCTGAACACGCTCGAAATGCCGCTATCGAAACAATTAGAGAGGACAAAGCACATGGCTATCAAAGCTATACAGGAATACCAGCACTACGACAAGCCATGTCCGATTGGTATCAACGAACCTATCAGGTAACACTAAATCCGAATGGTGAATTGCTACCACTCATGGGTTCCAAAGAGGGAATCATGCACATCTCTATGGCCTTTTTAAATGCGGGTGATGAGGTATTAGTGCCCAATCCAGGCTATTTAACCTACTCCTCCGTAAGTCGCCTAGTTGGAGCCAAGATTCGTTACTACAACTTAGAAGCTACCAACAATTGGCAACCCAACTTACAAGAAATAGAAACAAGTGGAGGACTTGAAAAGGTGAAAATAATGTGGGTCAATTACCCCCACATGCCCACAGGAGCAGATGCCAATCACGCAAGCTTTGAAGCACTCATTGCTTTCGCCAAAAAGCATCAACTCCTCCTCGTCAACGACAACCCTTACAGCCTTGTTTTAAATAATAAACCAAGCAGTATTTTGCAAGTAGCAGGAGCCAAAGAAGTCGCTTTAGAACTCAACTCACTCAGCAAGTCACACAATATGGCAGGCTGGCGAGTAGGAATGTTGGCAGGAAAGGTAGATTATCTGCAAAATGTACTCAAGGTCAAAAGTAATATGGATTCGGGTATGTTTTTGGGGATACAAAAAGCAGCCATTGCCTCCTTCCAAAATACGAAGGAATGGCACACCTCCCAAAACGATATTTATGCAAAAAGAAAAGCAATAGCGATCCAAATCTTAGAAACACTAGGATGCTCATTCGATCCCCAACAAGTTGGCTTATTCGTATGGGCAAAGGTTCCTAAAAACGTTGACTCTGTCGAAACTTGGACGGATGAAATACTAGATAAAGCGGAGGTGTTTATCACCCCAGGTTTCATTTTTGGATCAGCAGGCGAAAAATATGTCCGCATCTCTTTATGCTCTTCAGTGGAGAGGCTTAGGGAGGCTTCAAAGAGGATTCAGGGGGCAGGAGTCAGGAGTCAGAATATTTAAATTGACTCAGATATTGTTGAAAAAAATATATATGCGATAATTTGTGCGTAAGCCCAATTATTCAAAACTTCTTTACCTGACACCTGACACCTGACACCTGACACCTGACA
>JAHDHP010000056.1:0-7393 GCA_020631245.1 Bacteroidota bacterium
AGGTGTAAAAAAAGAAATAGGAATACTTAACTTTATTTTCTTGCAAATACCTTTCCAACTGTAAATTAAGATATTGTCTCCTATTTCTGCGGTCTTTTCGATTTCTTAAACTCTTCCAAAATAATGATTTCTTCTTCATCCTTCTTCAAGAAGTAATTTTCTCTGGCAAACTTCTCTAATTCATCTGGATTTTGAAATAATTCTAAATCTTCATGAACCTTCTTTATTTCTTTACGGTAAAAGTCCTGTTTTTGCTTCATTTCTGCCAAATTTCTTCGCATTTGAATCTGCGAGGTAACTTTGCTGGTATCAAAAAACAAGATCCAAATCACAAAAAAGAAAGCGGTGAGGACATACTTATTCTTAAATGCAACAGGAATTTGATCATATAACTGAATTAGAGGTTGCATATTATTAAGTAATTGAGGAGATTAATGTTATACGTAAATATAGTAATGTTTTGCGAAAAGAAAAAACTATATTTTTAATTGTTTATATGTTTTAAAAAAAGCGGTAAGTAGCTCCAGGATAAAAAGCCATATCTCCCAATTCCTCTTCAATACGTAGTAGCTGGTTATACTTACAAATACGATCTGTTCTAGATAAAGAACCCGTTTTAATTTGACCCGTATTCAAGGCAACCGAAATATCAGCAATAGTGGTATCTTCTGTTTCTCCTGATCGGTGACTAATCACACTATTATATAAATTGGCATTGGCTAAACGAACCGTTTCAAACGTTTCGGTAAGGCTTCCAATTTGATTAACCTTCACCAATATGGCATTCGCTACTTTTTCATTTATTCCCTTTTCTAGTTTTTGAACATTAGTAACAAACAAGTCGTCACCCACTAATTGTACTTTACTTCCCAATTGTTCGGTCATTTTTGCCCATCCCGTCCAATCATCTTCATCCATCCCATCTTCAATAGACACAATTGGATATTTAGAACACCAGTCTACCCAATAAGCCACCATTTCATCAGAACTTAGTTTGTCACCCGTCGATTGTAGATGGTATACTTTTTCCTTGCTATCATAGAACTCAGAAGCAGCGGCATCCAAAGCAATCATCACATCAAAACCTGGGCGATAACCCGCTTCTTCAATGGCACGAATGACCATCTTTATCCCTTCCTCATTTGATTTTAAATTGGGCGCAAAACCACCTTCATCTCCTACATTGGTCGAATAGCCTTCCTTTTGCAGCACTTTTTTCAAGGTATGAAAAATGCGTGTTCCCATATGTAAAGCCTCCGAGAAATAGGTAGCATTAACAGGTACAACCATAAATTCTTGAATGTCAATATTATTGTCGGCATGTGCGCCTCCATTCAAGATATTCATAAGTGGAATAGGTAAGGTTGTGGCATTTACTCCACCCAAATAACGATACAAAGATTGTTTCGTTTCCAAAGCAGCAGCCTTCGCCACTGCCATACTCACCCCTAAAATCGCATTCGCTCCTAATACACTTTTATTTTCACTTCCATCTATATCTAACATCAAATAGTCAATTCCCGCTTGGTCAAAAACACTCATACCATCCAACTCGTTATATATCAACTCCTCCGCTGCTTTTACCGCCTTCATCACACTCTTCCCCATATAATATGCTGGATCACCATCTCTCAATTCTACTGCTTCATATTTTCCAGTAGAGGCACCAGAAGGAACAGCAGCTCTTCCAATAATGTCGTTTTCAGTAATCACCTCTACTTCTACGGTTGGATTACCTCTAGAATCTAAAATTTGACGGGCATTGATATCTACAATAATACTCATAATAGGGCTTTTGGTGTTGAAGAAAAAAATACGATCACAAAAGTAGAATATTTTATCACTTCCCCCAAAAAAAACAAAAGCCTTCCTAATTAATTAGGAAGGCTGTTAACTTGTAGCGAGAATGGGAATTGAACCCATGACCTCCGGGTTATGAATCCGACGCTCTAACCAACTGAGCTACCTCGCCATCGTATTTCAAATGAGCTGCAAATATACCAACTATTTTTTTAGAATTAGATAATTTGAAGCTTGTTTTTTTATTTTATTTGTCAGTATTGATAAAAAGCAAAAAGCGAAGGAGATGGTTCCATTTCCTTCGCTTTTTGCTGCATAGTAGAATTATTAAGATTATTAAACTATTTTTTAAAATGCTACACCAACCGTAATTTCTGTATTATAATCCAAACGGTTTAAGCTAATATCAGAAGCATCACCCGAAATCAATGGATCGAAAACGCCACTCTTGAAGCGACTGAAACCAACATTAAACTCTGCGCCCACTCGTAGGAATTTTAACAATTTTATATTAGCACCAGCTAAAACGCTAAAACCAGCAGTTACATCTCCATTCTTAAACGATTCTTCTGTAGAACCAAGTACATCTTTAGTATTAAAGGTAACAGGTACATACACACCTGCATAAGGACTTAAAAACAATACGTTAAAGTGTTTTTCCAAGCCAATAAATGCAGTTAAATTTTCTCTAACAACTTCATCAATATTAGAAGATTGATCTTCAATATTGTAAGTCAATTTATCAGTTCCTACTCCTAAACGCAAAGCCCAAAGATTTTTATCATATAAACGTAGGTTCAGCGAATAGGCACGTTGCTCATCCAAGCTTAGGTCAATATCATCTAAATCCTCTGTTCCCTCTCCGTTTGCAAAAAGATTTACATTAGCGGTTAAACTCAAACGTTGAGCAAAACTATCTTGTACATTGGAAAATAATACGAAAAATAAAGCGATGACACCTAGCTTTAGGGTTGATTGTTTCATAAGTGGTAATTTTAATAATTTTGATACATCGTATCGGGTGCGTATAAATATCGAAAAAAGAGTTGGTAGTTTGATTCGAGAAAAAATTCACAAAAATGAATCTTAGACTCTATTTATGGGTCAGTGTTTAAAGTAATTGAAAAAAAAAATGTTCGTTTAAAATTTCGTCCGCAAAATTAGCATCTTCCCCTTTACTGTGCAAGTTAAACACATTAATCTTATCCACATGAAAAATAGAGCGGTGTTTTTTTACTACCTTTACAAAAACTAAGCATTAAAAATCATGAGTCAAATCACAGCACAAAAAACAAACACTAACTCTTTAATTACTTCCAAAGATCTGTATGATATTCAACTACTTAGAGGAGGTTTTATTTCCCCAAATGGTGAAAAAATACTCTACTGGTTAGAAGAAATCAACTCTAAAACAGATAAAAAGAGTAGTCACCTATATTTAGTTGATTTAGAAGCTCCAACTTCAGCCAGACCATTAACCTTTGGGGAGTCTTCCAATTCAGGGGCTACCTGGTCTCCAGATGGGCAAAGTATCGCTTTTCTTTCCAATCGGAAGGAGGAAAAACAACCACAGATATACCTGCTTCCGATGCAAGGAGGAGAAGCACGTCCGATTTCCGATTTAAAAGCTACTATCGGAAAAATTAACTTCTCTCCTGATGGGAAAAAACTACTCGTAGCCTTTCGACCCAAATCTAAAGAACAACAAGAACAAGCAGCCGATCCCCAAAAAGCAAAAAAAGGATTTACCTATCACCATTATACCAATATCCATTTCAAAAGTGATGGAGAAGGGTATACCCATAAAACTTATTGGGCAATAGGTATCATTGATCTTGCAACACAAGCATTCGAAATTATTGATGAAGGGATTGAAAAAGATTGCTTCTATGGTAATTGGTCGCCAGATAGCTCCAAAGTTGTATTTTCAAGCAATCGTACCGAAAAACCAGATGAAAACTATGGAGAAGAAGACCTGTATATTTATGATCTAGCAACTAAAAAAAGTCATAAAATCAATACTCCTTTAGGTGCTGTACAAATGCCTGTTTTTTCACCCAATGGCAAACAAATTGTCTATTTAGGAGCTAATGGAACAGGAGAATGGTGGCGAAATAACAATCTTTGGTTAGTAAAAGCTGATGGAAGTGAGGAGGTTCAAAATTTGACAGGACACCTTGATATTGATCTCAATAGCCTTACCCTCAACGACATGGCTGGCTTACCCGATCTCGACCCGCCTTGTTGGACAAGTGATGGACAAAAAATTATTGTACAAACTTCTCAAAAAGGAACGACTTCACTTGTTGCTTACGATCTTCAAAACAAAACAATTAGCCCCTACTTAGAACAAAAAGGAGCGATTGGCCCCTTCAACTTCGATGCAAAACAAGAAACCCTTGCCTTTCGTTTGAGTACCATGACCGATCCTGGTCAAGTGTTTATCAAAAAAGAAGGAACGATCAAGCAAGTCACCCATGTAAATGGTGTCCTTAAAGAAAAAGACATGGGCACCATAGAAGAAGTATGGTTCGACTCTACAGGTGATAAACCCATTCAAGGTTGGATTCTCAAACCTCCAGGATTCGATCCCGCATTAAAATACCCCTCCATCCTCGAAATTCATGGAGGTCCACTCCTCCAATACGGCGAATCATTCATGCACGAATTTTATTACCTCGCTGCCAAAGGATATGTCGTTTATTTTTCCAACCCACGAGGCGGAAAAGGGTACGGAGAAGCACATTCCAAAGCCATCTGGAACGGGTGGGGGACGAAAGACTACGAAGATTTAATGGCATTTGCCGACTATATGGAGCAACAAGCCTATATCGACACCGAACGCATGGGAGTTACAGGTGGCAGCTATGGAGGCTATATGACCAACTGGATCATCGGACACACCAATCGTTTCAAAGCAGCAGTGACCCAACGTTGTGTGAGTAACCTCATCAGTATGTGGGGATCAAGTGATGGTAATTGGATTTTCCAACAAGTATTTGGCAACAAAGCCCCCTTCGAAAACATGGAAAACTTCTGGAAAATGTCACCTATTCGCTATATAGGCAACTGCACCACACCTACCTTAGTTATTCACAGTGAAAAAGATTACCGCTGCTGTATCGAACAAGGAGAACAAGTATATGTCGCCCTAAAACGCCTCAATATCGACACTGAATTTGTCATTTTCCCCGACGAATCACACGGACTTTCCAGAGGCGGCCGCATTGATCGCCGCATCGCCCGCTTAGATTTCATTTCTGGCTGGTTCGATAAGTATTTATAATTTTCTGGGCGTGCCCCTTCATAGTGATTGTGTGATTGGGTGGTTGTGTTATCATAGCAACTCAACAATTCAATCACCCAACCACTATTTCGGGTCAGGCTATCCGCTTGTAGTTGCCTCATAGAAAAGGTGTTCCGCTATATCTGCCAGCAGTGTCTTCCTCCGTCAGCCCTGCCAGCAGAAGCGTCACCACCTTTCTATTTCACCAAGCTACCGCTACTATCCTTCACGCAAAATTGTGCGATGTGCGATGTGCTAAGTGCGAAGATTTTCTTTTTTTCGCACAAATTATTTGGAATAACGAGACAAACAGCCCTAACTTCTAAATTTTTTCGCACATCGCACATCGCACATCGCACATCGCACATCGCACATCGCACATCGCACATTAGTCAAGCTTTCTTAAATAGTCATAAATTTGCAAGAAATTTGATTATTAAGTATATTCACTCCACTTACCTATTTAAAGCAAGTATCCTATTTCATATCCAACGCGTAGACAAAAAAGTTCGTCTATTATAGTAAATATGATTAATTTGTGAAATTATAGAATTTATAACCGCTATGATTTGACATTTAATTTCCAGCCATGAACCTTCTTTTCAGATACTTGTGTTGTTGTCTTTATTTACACATCACCTTCACCTACAGCCTTCAAGCTCAGAACTTAGTGAGTAATCCAAGCTTTGAAGAACACAAGCGCGTACCCTGTCAATGGATTACAGATAAAGCAGAATTAGCAGATATTGTACAGAGCTGGACAGCTCCTACGCTAAACATGCCCCACCTATTTTCCACAACAGCTAATACCGAATGTTGGACGAATCAGCCCAATAGTAGCTTTTCTGGCAATATCGAATGTATCTTTGGCAATGAAACACCACAGGAAGGAGAGTTTATGGTAGGTTTGTTCACCTATGGACAAAATCGAAGAAGTTACCTCCAAATCAAATTAAATACACCATTAGTGGTAGGGGAATTATACGAGTTATCCATGTGGGTATCATTGGCCGAACACTTAGGTTTTGCCAGTAACGGACTCGGCATGGCATTCCACGATGAAGAAATAGAATTGGGAACCTATGGATCATTTGATATAGCGGAGGAAGTAATTTTATTTGAAGAACCCGTAACCACGCAAGATGGTTGGGAGCAATTGACAGGTAGATATGAAGCAACTGATGAGTACACCCATCTCCTTATTGGAAATTTTAAAAATGATGGTGCTACTAAAAACAGCCCACTCGAAAATCCACAATGTCGCTCCGCACAAGCCTTCTATTTTGTAGATAATGTTGTGGTCAAGCCCATTTCATTAGAACTGCAAGTTGATGGCCCAAGCGATGTGCTCTGTGCAGGCGAGCAAGTAATTTTAAGTGTGAGTGGAGCTTCAAATTACCAATGGTATGCGGCTTCCGATACCAACCAAGTCATAGGAACAAGTGCTCAACTAAATACCTTTATTGATGCTACCGAGACTTTTATCGTTAAAGGAGAAATTAATGAGAAAGAAGCACGTGGCACCTTTACAGTACAAATCAATCCCAATGAACCCATTGAGACGGATAATATTCATTTATGCGGAACAGGAGCAATCACACTCGCTCCTGGCGACTATGAAACCTATACTTGGAAAGATGGTTCTACAGCAGCTAGTTTAAGAGTCGATCAACCTGGAAGCTATGCAGTAACTGTTACCGATATTTATGGTTGTGAATTTACCGCTTCTTATAGAGTAAGAGAAAAAACAGTGCCTTCCATTCAGTTTGAAAACATCCCTTCTTTATGCTATAGTGAGTCTGTAGAATTAAAAGTAGCGGAGACTGGTTATGACTTTCTCTGGGACAATGGCTCCACTAGCGATACTCGAACAATAAATGAGGTAGGAACTTATAAAGTGACTATAACAAATGAATTTAATTGTAGCACTGTATTAGAAGCAGAAATAAACGATAAAAATTGTGTGTGTAATCCCCTTATACCAAATGCCTTTTCTCCCAATGGAGACGGTATTAATGATGAATTTGGAGCCATAATACCATGTCCTATTAACGCTTATACCCTTTCTATTTTTGATCGTTGGGGGAAACCTGTATTCGAGTCAACAGAACAAATTCAGACTTGGGATGGTTATCATGATGAAACTTATCTGCGAATGGGAGTCTATGCCTGGGTTTTGGTTTATGAAGATGAAAATGGCAAAGTATTTTCCAAACGTGGGAATGTGACCTTGATTAGATAAAATCACCAATTATGTCCACATTACTTGTCGAAAAAAAACGATTTCAAAAAAGCCTAGCGATCACC
>JAHDHP010000056.1:7493-16089 GCA_020631245.1 Bacteroidota bacterium
TATGTCCACATTACTTGTCGAAAAAAAACGATTTCAAAAAAGCCTAGCGATCACCTTCGCTTTTGTAAGTCTCCTATGGCTAATTAAAATTTTTGAATTTGCTACGGGTATCAATCTGGGATTCTTAGGGGTTTACCCGCGCGAAGTAGTAGGATTAAGAGGGATATTCACCTACCCACTCGTACATGGCGATTTTTTTCACCTCATTTCCAATTCCTGGCCCATCCTCATGATGGGATTCATCCTTGTACATTCTTATCGTAAAGTAGCTGTCCCCACCTTTCTCACCATTTACTTTTTGAGTGGCATCCTCATTTGGATTTTTGCTAGAGGAAGCTATCATATTGGCGCGAGTGGACTTGTTTATGGACTTGCCTTTTTTATTTTCTTTAGTGGTGTCTTTCGAAAAGATGTCAAATCAATTGCTTTAGCCTGTTTAGTCGTCTTTTTATACGGAGGTATTGTTTGGGGCTTGCTTCCCATACAAGAAGGTGTTTCCTTTGAAGGGCATATTGCAGGAGCAGTTTCAGGGCTATTATGTGCCTATTTTTACCGAGGAGTGGACTTACCCAAACCATTTGTATGGAATGAAGAAGAAGAAGACCCCGAAAATGTACAAGAAGATCCATTTTGGGTTCGTGCTAAAAAAGAAGTGGACGAAGTCATCGATCAGGTAACTGAAAAAATAACTGAAGAAGAGACAACAGAAGAAAAGTCGAAGCGATCTATTGAAATTCCTATCAAAGGATCAGATAGTATTAGTGATTGGGAAGTGAAATATGATTACCTTAGCAAGAATAAAAAGAATAATAACAAAAACGAATCCTAATCCATGTCTGCTTATAAAGCTGCATTACGTACACTCAACAATGGCGGAACACTCTTATATCCCACTGCTACCGTGTGGGGGTTGGGGTGCGACGCAACCAATGAAGAAGCTGTCAAAAAGATTTATCAACTCAAGCAACGCACCGAAAGCAAAGCACTGATCGTATTGGTAAGTAGTATGCAACAACTGCAAGAGTACGTCAACCAAATACCAAGTGCTGCCCTTGAGCTACTCGAAAAGCCAACTAGACCCACCACGATTATTTATGATGCAATTCAAGGCGTTGCCCCCAATTTATTAGCTGCCGATGGTAGCTTAGCCATCCGCATAACTTCCCACCCATTCTGCAAGCAATTAATTGAACAATTTCGAAAACCTATTGTTTCCACTTCGGCTAATATAAGCGGAGGGAGAACACCCGCACATTTTAGTGAAATTCCATCAGCAATCATTAATGGAGTAGATACTTTTATCAATCCTGTTTGGGCAGAGAAACAATTTCCTTTTCCAGCAAATCCACTTCCTTCTCGTATTATTAAAGTCACTACACATAACGAGGTAACAGTAATTAGAGCATAAAAAGATATGTATGCGCTTAAAATACAATGTAATAATTGACATTGTTTCGGGCATTAGTCAGCCAAATTACAAGCCATATATGAATAAATGCTTACCTTCGCGCGGTTTTCTAAGTAATTTTTTACTTCTTCACTTAATCATAAAAGAAAATGAACTTTGCTACGTTTTGGTGTAACTAATCGACGAGTAAAACTACTAACGATTACGTATTTGTATCCTAATTAAGAATAGAACTATCATCCTATATTAAAATTTATCAAATCAATGAATCATTTTACACAATTTTTTATGTTATGCTTCTGCATATGCCTGATGAGTGTTGGAACTACACAGGCACAAAAGAATGCAACCCTTTTGGGGCAGAAGACATATGAAGAGGAGCTAAATGATATTTGGGGCTATGTAGCTCCAGATGGATCTGAATACGCCTTAGTAGGCACCTCTACAAGTATCTCAGTAGTGGATATTAGAGATGTGAACAATTTACTAGAAGTAGGACGAACACAAGGTAGAGAATCTATTTGGCGAGATATTAAAACATGGGGAGAATATGCATATGCAGTAGACGACGAATCAGGTGAAAGCCTCATTATTATTGATCTTCAACACCTACCAGATAGTATTACTTATACAACTTGGAACGGAGATGGAGATTTTTTCTTCTCTACTGCCCACAATATCTTTATTGACGAAAATGGAATCGCTTATTTATTTGGAGCAAATTATTTAGAGGGTGGTGCAGTCATGTTAGACCTGAAGGATGATCCCTTAAACCCTACTGTTTTAGGAATATACAATGATGAATATGTACATGATGGCTTTGTAAGAGGCGATACCATGTGGACAGCCGAAATTTATGCAGGAACATTAAATGCAGTTGATGTAAGTGATAAAGCAAATCCTGTTTGGCTTGGAGGGGTTGAGACGCCTAGTGCCTTTGCTCACAATTGCTGGGTCACTGATGATAATAAAGTAGCTTATACAACAGATGAAGTAAACGATGCTTATCTAGCAGCTTATGACGTATCAGATGTAACTGATATGAAAGAATTAGATCGGGTACAATCAAACCCTGGTAATAAAACAGTACCTCACAATACCTTTGTATTCAAAGATTGGTTAGTTACCTCCTACTATAAAGATGGATTAACAGTACACGATATTACTTATCCCGACAATATGATACAGGTAGGAGACTACGATACCAACCCACTTACTGGAGGTTCTACCGATGGTGCTTGGGGGGTATACCCCTATTTGCCATCAGAAACGGTACTTGTTACAGATATCGCTGAAGGACTGTATGTCATTAAGGTCGATTATGTACAAGCTTGTTACCTACACGGTAAAGTAAAGGCTGGTATTACAGGCATTGATTTATCAGATGTACGCGTAGAGATAGGACAGGTGCCTGAAAGTAAAAAGAAATCAAAAATAGACGGAACTTATCGTACTGGTATAGGAGAGCCAGGAACTTATCAGGTAACATTCAAAAAAGCAGGCTTTGAACCCAAAGTAGTATCGGGAGTAGAGATGAGTACTGGAAATATTACCACTTTAGATGTAGAACTTCGTCCCTTACAACCATTCCCGATTACTGGAAATATAGTTGACGAAAATAATAATCCTATTGCAAATGCAAATATTGTAATGGTAAATGAAGAATATGATTATAGTGGTCTATCAAATGCGATGGGACAATACACCATTCCTAGTTTCTATGAAGGTGTTTATAATTTATATGTAGGTGCTTGGGGTTATGAAACAGTTGATGTCTTCCCACAAATTGTACCTCTAAACAGTGCCCCTGTCGATTTAAAACTCCGAAAAGGTATTTACCAAGACGATTTTATATTAGATTTAGGCTGGGTAGTTACTCATAATAGTAACTCTGATAGAGGTATCTGGGAACGAGCTGTGCCAGAAGGAACAGATTTGGGTATTAGTCCTGTAAATCCTGATGTAGATGAAAGTGGTGATCTTGGAGATTTCTGCTATGTAACAGGTAATGATGGTGATTTTGACTTTTTAAGAGGGGGAGAATCAAGTTTAATTTCTCCTGTTTTTGACCTCTCCGATTTTGAATTGGCTGAATTAAGTTACAGTGTTTGGTTCATAAATGAAGGAGATGGCTTTGATCCCAACGATTCATTAGTGGTATATTTGAGCAATGGTAACGAAGAAATTGTATTAGAACAAATCACACGAAATGAGCTAAGTTCTCATATCGAAGGCTGGCAAAAAAGAAGCTTCCCTATTGGTAGTATCATGAATCTAACAGATCGTATGCGTATCCGCTTTTCCGCAGGAGTAAGACCTACCCCTGGACAATTTAAAGCATTAGAGGCAGGAGTAGACGCCTTTAAAGTAGTCGATCTACTGAATATCGTAGCAGTAGAAGACGAAGTAGATGCAACAGTCAATACCTATGCACTACCCAATCCTTTTAGTGATTATACCATTATTAGCTTAGAAGGAAATAAATATACTAATACTAATCCAATACTGCGTTTATTTAATATCAAAGGACAAGAAGTAAGAACAGAAATAATGTCAAATGGTCAAGTAACTGTCGAGAGAGGCGATTTAACACAAGGCATCTATTTCTATGCCATCGAAGACAATGGCAATGTGATAGGCAAAGGAAAATTAGTCGTAAAGAATTAATTATTTTTTTGCTGGGCGTGCCCTTTTCCTCCTCGCCCGTTCATGCGTCCACGCATGAACAGGTACGAGGAGGAAAAGGTCGGGCTATCCGTTTGTAGTTGCCTCGCAGCAGCTTGTGCAGCATAGTCCTAGCGGTGTCTTCCGCTGTCAGCCCCGCTAGTCCTTGCTGCACTAAGCAGCTGACATCGCCAAGCTACCACTACTATCCCTCACGCATTCCCATGATTGGATGACAGGATGAATGCATGATTGAATAGGCGTTACGCCTCAATCCCACAATCACCCAGCCATCTTATCTGCCCCCAACCAACAATTCAAAGTATTAATCTCCGAAGTACCCGACATTTTATTGTACAAGAAAAACTGCATCCGATACGCACTCAAATAAGCCAAAGGACCAATAAAAAGAGCCTCCCCTAAAGGCACCTTTTCTCCCCAAATCACCCGCACCTTACGCGACTTCAAATCCTTATCCGACAAGCCCTCCATCAACGCACGAATATCCTCCATTTGTGTATCCATCGCCTGATTAAAATTTTCAGGCAACACTTCCTTACCCTTCGCCGAATAAGAACGATACACCTCTTGGCTATTTTCAGGATCACCCAATAAAGCCGCCAAGGCACTCGACGCACAAATAGATAAATAGCGCATCAATTCCAATGTATTACGCATATTCGCCTGTGGGCGATACATCAGCCCATCATCAGGCACCTTTTCAAACAAGTGTTTAATAATATGGATTTGCCGTTCGGTAGCATTTAAAAACTGTTCGCGTATACTCATAACAAAGCAAAGTTGTTGTAATGAAAATTAAAAATGAGAAAGCGAAATAATGAAGGGGAAGTATAATTATGACAAACGAAATAAACAGGAATATAAACCCATCAAAAATAGGCCATATTCCTGTTAAATTAATCCATTAAATTGAATAAATCTAATGAAAAAGTACATTTTTGAGTTAAATTTCCCACAATCCCACAATCCCACAATCCCACAATCCCACAATCATTCAGCCGTCACCACCAACTGATAAGCTCCACTACCCACTCTAGCACGAACAAGGATATAATAATCGCCCATATCAGGCTCATCAATCACCACACTTTCAGTAGAATCTGCACTAGCACTACGTTTATCAAAATCATCCCAAGCAGGTCTTGCTCCGCGTTTGACATATAAATCGAAATTATACTGGTCATCACCAATCAATTCAAACCGCAGTCGCTTATGTCGGCTCAATTTAAAAGCAGCACTAGATGCTTGCCCTTGTATTAACAAACCTGCCCCTTGCGCTCGTAAGATTAACCCTTCTTCCGCAATTTGGGAGGGAGGAGTTAGCATTGCCTCTAAGTTATAACCACCATTCCCCTGATGAGCATTGACCAATACATAAAAGTCTTCTTGGGATGGCTGACGAACGATAATCGTTTCCTTAGTCCCCCAATCGTTACTTTTATAATTATAATTTTGCACAGTAGGCATCTCTTTCTTACGAAGGTAAATATCAAAATCGCTTTTACCTTCTGTTTCTGCTCCATCTAGTTTGATCACCAATTGGCGACTTAGGCTAATACGATAAAAATGCTCTTGTTCTCCTCCCAAAAATTTATTTTCGTGAATAGCCATAAATGAAAGTGACTGAATATCAGGAGTAGGGAAGCCTAAGTTGGGAATATCAATAGGAGGGAGTAGAATACTGGCATCAGTCTCTGTATCGGTAGGATCATTTTCAGGCACACCCGCGTCTTTCATTTCTTGGGCTTTTTTCACAGCAGCCAAAGCATTTACTCGACCATAGCCATAGTAAATAGAATGACCATTCTCATCATAATCTTCCTCTTTTCCAATGCGATCGCTGGTATCTTGTATCAACTTTTTAACCTGTGCCGCACTTAATTTCGGATTTACAGATAAAACCAGTGCACAAATACCCGCTACTACTGGACAAGCACTAGAGGTGCCTCCAAAAGAAGAGGTATAATCGCCATCTTCATAACCTCTAAACGCTCGATCTCCACTCATTAAATCCATATTGCCACTCACATCAGCAGTAGTTACACCAGCTCCACCATCACCATTGGTAGGGGCTGCCACACTAATTTGCTTCCCAAAATTGGAATAAGTAGCTCGCTCATCTTTACTAGTTGAACCTGCTACAGTTATCACATTTGGATGGGTCGCAAAACCCATGATTCTATTGGGAGCATTTGCATCAGAAATACTGCGGTTATTATTACCCGCTGCAAAACAAATAATACAACCTTTCCCATTACGCCCTTCAGTAGCACAACGGGTAATTGCTTTTATCATACGAGTCGATAAAGTGAAACTAGCAGAAGGCGCACCCCAGCTATTACTCATAATAGCAGCTCCTTTATCTCGTACATAGTCAAACCACTTTTCGATTTGGCTATCAGATATATAGTAAGTACGAATAGGCATAAACTTCGAATTAGGAGCTACGCCAACAGTTCCTTCCCCATTAATAGCAGCTAATGCGACAGCTGCACAAGGCGTACCATGCCAGTCCCCATCTCTAGGAGAGGGATCGTCCGTATTGCTTTGGAAATCCCAGGGGTGAACGATTTTAGTGCCATTTCCTTTCAAGTCAGGATGATCTAAATCAAAACCATTATCAGTAAAGGCAATGATAATATCATCACTACCATGACCATTCATATATTTCCAAGCTTCTACTACTTTAGCATCGGCTCCTTCTTTAAATAAATTTTTTGACCATTCGCCATGCTCCCCAGTATTTTGCAAATGCCATTGCTCTTTTAGTAATTCATCTTGTGGCATATGAAAACTAGCCAATTCAATACGAGTAATTAAGTCAGGTTCCGCAATATCTATCAAACTCGATTTTTGGAGTTGTATGGTACACTTAATAGGATTAGGGGACTTTTCTGTCACTTCTACCACCATTTCTCTTTGTGTGCGCTCTTCCAACACATGCAGATGAAGTTCATCTAGTGTTTTTCGAATCTTTTGAAGGGGAGCTTCTTCTTTAAATAATAAATATAATTCCCCAGAAGGAATCAATGGAGCATCATCTGTTTGATTGGTATAGTGAAATACGTGGGTACCAATAGCTGTACTAGGTAAGTTGCGAAGGCTATCTAAGGTAGTCTCTACATTATCCAAACTCGGTTGGATAGGTTGAACCAATTCAAAATCCCCCAATTTATTTTCAGAAGAACTAGGGGGAGCTGCTTGTCGGGGCATAATTCCACCAGCAAGCGTCTCAGATGCTTCTTCCTTCTTTTTAATGGCAAGAAATTGCTTGCTTTTAGAAAGAGTAATCACTTGTTGTCCATACTTAAACGTCGCTTGATTCACTTTTTGAAGGCTATTGGTATCTATACCTGCCTCCTCTAGTTGAGTAGACGCGTCTTGAGGCTGATCATTTCTAATACTATCTGTTGGAGTAGAATTAGACGTGGAGGTATTTTGTACTTGTCCTGTATTACCATGCATCGTAGGACGCATGGAGCCTTCTGATTGCATATCGGATGTATTGGTATTCGTTTTTCTTGAGGGAAGAAAACTTACAAGTACTCCAATGATCTTGGCGATAAGTGAGCGTTTTTTTGGCTGATTGGTGTTCATCTAGCTGCGATTTTCTTGTTTGCAAATGGGTATCTTGGTTAGTTTTGGGGCAAAGATGAAATAAGTTAACTGGTAATATCAGTTAAATAAGGGGAATCTTGGGGGGGTGAATAGGCTAAAAAATATTGATATATACGAATGTTTGTATCTGTATAACACTAATTTACAAGAAAGCGTTTACAATAAAATCGAGACTGATATTTCTATGACAAATAAGAACCCTTAATTACTTTACTAAGAGCAGATTTACATTGTTAGGAAGGTGGGGAAGTAAGTAAATAGAGCAAAAATAATAGGCTTGGGGCCAATAGAAAACGCCAGTGAAAAATCATTCACTGGCGTTTTTTGACAAAATTCAGATAAAAATAAATCTGTAGAGTCTCTACGATTTATTGAACTTCAAACGATAAAGAGGGAAGGGTTCGAATGAGTTTATCAGGCCCCATTACTTTAATATTATCGAAATAGAATACATCACCAACTTTTGCATCTTGAATAAGTTGTTGGGTCGTTTCGTTGAAACTTGCACTAGGATTACGGGATTGGGTAGTTTGACCTTCTGATTTTCTATTCAATTCAAATCCGATTACTTTAAATGAAATATTGGGGGTAGAAGAATGACCTTCAAAACGTAAAGCCGTTTCTTGTTGTAAGGCATCTAGGCTTAATGTGCCACCTCTTGTTCCATTAATAGATAGAAAAGGATCAGCTTAGTGCTTCGAAGAAAAAGTATGGTAACGCATAAAAAAACGCCCAGAGAAATAACTTCTCTGGGCGTTTCTGTATCAGATAGAATGACTGATTAAAACCTTACTTGATTTGGAATGAAATCGAAGGTAATGTACGAGTCAACTTATCTGGACCTTTAACTTTAATTTCATTGAAGAAGTAGATACTACCCACTTT
>JAHDHP010000056.1:16189-18246 GCA_020631245.1 Bacteroidota bacterium
GGTTCTCTTACAATTTTCACCTCAGCTTCTGGAGTAGGTTTAGGCTCTGGTTTGGGCTCTGGTTTAAGAACAGGCACATCTTTCTTAGGAACCATATCCTTCATTTGTTCCTTCAACTTTCGTAATTCTTCTTCCAATGCTTTGATACGAAGTTCCGCTTTATCCAAAAGCTCTTTAGCAACCATTTTAGTTTTGGTATCCTTTTTAGGTTCCCAGTTGGCTTCTAAGAAAGCGATACGGTCTTGAGCTTCTTTGAAAGGGATACGAAGATCTTCAAAGTCAATTACTTTCTTATTAGGATCTTTATATTCCATCTTTTTCATTTCCTCTTTCAAGCGCACGATTTCATTTTCTGCCACTTGTAAAGGCTCACGAAGGTCTGGATAATCTTTAGCATCTTCTACCTTAGGAACAACCATGAAACTCTCGTTGATTTTCATGTTTTGTACTTTCCCATCAGGGCCTTTGATACTTGCCGTACCACTAATAGTTTGCCCACCTAAGCTTCCAGCTCTAGCCGAATACTTGGCAATACCTTGTGCATTGACATTGAGTGTTTGTCCACCAATTGTAATAGTAGGTAAAGACTCACTAGAAGTAGCAGAAACAAATACATCTGCTTCAATCATGTCTCCTTGTTCTACTCTACGAGATTTTGGTACAAATACTGCACGCATTTTACTGAAGTCAAGTACTGGTTCTACACCACCAATTTTTTCAGAGAAGCGTTGTACAACCATTTGCTCGGTTGCATGTGCATAGTTTCTAAATTGATTGAGAAGAGTCGTAGTTGCCAGAGCAGGCATTTGGTAGAAGTTGTAATTTTCCCAGTCTTTTGTTTCTCCTTCTGGAACAGCAGGTTCACGAAGAGGAATTGCATCTGTCATATACTCAATATCTTTTTTACCTCCATCAAAAGGCTTAAAAAGATCCATATATTTTTGACGCGTAGTGATGATTTTTTGTTTAAGCTCATAGGCTTTTTGAGAACTACCAAGCATGACTCGTGAAGGAACATCTTGATCTTCTGGTTTGGAGAATTCCCCATTTTCATCAAGACTACTTTGTGATTTTAGCTCATTTTCGATTTCATCAACAGTAGCTAAAAACTCAGCAGTTACTGCACTAGCTTTTTTGGCAGCATCTAAATAAGACTGATTTTGTGCAGTTTGATCTTCTGCAATCTTAGTCTCCATACCAACTAATGTTGCTTCGGTTTGTCCCTTAAAGGCATCATTAGAACTGGTAATACCATCATTTACAATTTTGAAGGCATTTAAAATCTCAGAGGAAACACTAAGTGCCAGCAGCGCGATGAGGACTAGGTACATGATATTAATCATCTGCTGCCGCGGTTCCTTGGGTATAGACATACAGTTGCTTTTTTGAATTAATTAAAATAAAAGTATGACAGACAAGTTTAAAAACGCAACGTGCGGAAATTTATTGAGTGGTTGGCAAACTTTCTACGACATTTTATTGACACAAAACGTTTAAAAAGTCACCAACAAAGGTTTTCAAATATCTTGCCACCTAAATAAATAGGTAAATATTTTAAAGCTTGCATAAAAACTCATGCAAATATAGCCATTATTTTTGAGTTTTGAGGTGTTAAAAGTTAATAATGTATTAAGAAATGATGAGGGAAGATGGTAAACAGACGTACTATATTTTGTCGATTGGACGATTGAAGGGGAAATGTGCGAAGTGCGAAGAAAAACGAAATTTAGCCTAGCCGCTGAAACTTGTCGTAAAACTATCAGCGAAGACGCTGAGGGCAGCTAAAAATAAGTGCGTAACGCTCATTCAATCATCCAGTCATTCGCTCATTCAGTCATTGTCTCGCGTGAGGGATAGTAGCGGTAGCTTGGCGAAGTAGAAACATGATGAGGCTTCACCTAGCAGGGCTGACAGCGGAAGACACTGCTAGGTGATATAGCCGAATATGTTTTATACAAGCCAACTACAAGCGGATAGCCCGACCCCATTTTTGCCAATCGAGACCTGTCAGCTTGGCAAAACCTAACAGCTTGATTGGCAAAAATGGGGGCACGTCC
>JAHDHP010000057.1 GCA_020631245.1 Bacteroidota bacterium
TTGCGTGAGGGATAGTAGTGGTAGCTTGGTGAAACAGCCGCTTTTGTGAAGCAATGACTAGCAGGGCTGACGGAGGAAGACACTGCTAGGATTATGCTGAACTAGCGGGTGTGAGGCAACTACAAACGAATAGCCCGACCCCATTTCTCCATAGCGAGGGGTTTAAACCCCTCGCTATGGAGAAATGGGGTCACGCCCAAAAAAATAATATAATTTCCTAAATATGAACCAAGTCATTTGTATGTGGTCGGGGCCACGCAATATATCAACGGCAATGATGTATAGTTTTGCGGAGCGAGGTGATATGTTGGTGTTTGATGAGCCGTTGTATGGGCATTATTTGGCGAAAACGGGGATTGAACATCCTGGACGGGAGGAGATTTTGGAGACGATGGAGCAAGATGGGGATAAGGTGATGCAGGATATGTTGGAGGGGGAATTTGTAAGACGGACGCTGTTTTTGAAGCAGATGACGCATCATTTGGTGGAGTTAAATTTAGATTTTCTAGCACATTGTCAACACTTCTTTTTAATTCGAAACCCGAAAGATGTGCTTGTTTCTTTTGGGAAAGTGATAGCTCAACCTACTTTGGCAGATATTGGTATTAAACAGCAGTTTGAATTGTACCAGCATCTACAAAAATTGGGAATTAATGCGCCTGTTGTCGATTCGGTTGACATTTTGAAAAATCCTTCTAAAACGCTTGAAGCACTCTGTCTTTCGCTGGATATTATTCCTGATATGGAGATGATGTCGTGGGAAGCTGGCCCGCGTCCTTTTGATGGTTGTTGGGCGAAATATTGGTATGCGAATACACATCGTTCAACGGGTTTCGCGCCTTATGTGGAAAAGGAGAAAGTACTGGCTTCGCATTTAGAGGGGGTGTTGGAGGAGGCGATGCCGTTTTATCAGAAGTTGTGCGACATGCGAGGTGCGAAGTGCGATGAGGGCACGTTCGACGTCCGACGATTTTCGTCCGACGAAAGAGCGTTTTAAGAGATTGTCTAGTTTTTATATTGTATCAAAAAGTCGTCGGACGTTAATCGTAAATCGTTTACTATGTTACAAAAATTTAATCCTAAAAATAAAGACATCCTCGTTTATATAAACGGGAAATTATACCCTCGTGAGGAAGCGAAAGTATCGGTATTTGATAGTGTGGTTCAGGGTGGTGATGCGGTTTGGGAAGGGCTGCGGGTTTATAATCGTAAAATCTTTTGCTTGGATCGGCATTTGCAGCGGCTTCAAAATTCAGCGAAGGCAATGGATTTCAAAAACGTACCTTCAACTGCCGAAATTGAACAGGCAGTTTTTGAAACATTGGAGGCAAATAAAATGTATGATGGGGTGCATATTCGATTGACTTTGACGCGGGGAGAAAAGATTACTTCGGGCATGGACCCGCGCCTCAATCAAAGTGGCTTAACATTAATCATCCTGCCTGAATGGAAAATGCCTGTTTATCCTGCTGAAGGGGTGCAATTAATCACAGCTTCGACTCGCCGAAATACGCCTTTGTGTATTGATTCAAAGATTCACCATAATAATTTGATTAATAATATTCTCGCCAAAATTGAGAGTAATTTGGCGGGTGCGGATGCGGCGATTATGTTGGATATTTATGGTTTTGTGGCGGAGGTGAATGGGACGAATATTTTTATGGTCAAAAATGGACAGTTGTTAACTCCTCATGCGGATGCTTGCTTACCTGGAATTACAAGGGGAATTGTAATTGAAATAGCACACGAATTAAATATCCCTTTTACAGAGCGAAATGTTTCTATTAGTGAGTTTCATAGTGCGGATGAGGCTTTTATGACGGGGACAATGGGGGAAATTACTTCTATCAACAAAATAGATGGACGCATCATCGGAGATGACTCGCAAAACCGTCCTATAACAACACGAATACAGGGGCGGTTTGAGGAGCGATCTAACAGTGAGGGAACCAGTTTCTAAACAATAGTTTATCAATTGAGTACTCATTAAATCTGTTTAACATTCTAAACAAGACATATACATACATCCAAACAACTATATAAAAGAACCAAATAACCTGTTTTTTTTCTCTGAAAATTATTTCTATGTAAATAATATGGGTATATTGTAATCCATTATTATTTTGGAATCACATGTTGGGTATTAGTAGCTATCTGAGAGACTGTTATAAAGATGCGCCTATAGATATACAAGTTAAGGCAAATTATACCTTTTGGACTTGTTTTATTATCATTATTATCTTTGTAATTAGTATTTGCGCTCATATTTTTGAGGGAGCACCAGTATATAAAATTATTGGTGACATAGTAGGTATTGTACTTTGTATAGTGTCGATGATACTTGTATTAATAGGCCGAGTTAATCTTACCTCTTATCTACTCTTTGCTGGTTTTCTTATTATTCTATTTATCCATAATATCCTCAATGACTATCTAGTTCCCGAACAAGCAACCACCTTGCGTTTATATGTTACTGGTTCTCAAATAGGAGGCATTCATCTAATGCTTGGTTTATCTACTTTTAAGCGGAAGTATATGTTGTATAGTGGATTACTTTCTTGGCTTTTGCTTACTATACATGGAGGGATTATTATTCACCACGAATTTCAGTGGGAAAATATCTCTAACTTTTTCTGGGCAAACTATATGGTTTGTTGTATGGGGGTGGTTATATTTGCCATCATTGCCCAAAATATCCTTTATCTTTCAGAGCAACTTATCCAAAATTCGGAAGAAAAAGCACAAATTATACAAGCTCAAAATCAACAATTAGCCTCCTTAATTGGGAAACAAAATTATGAGCTACAGGTCAACAATCAAGATATTGAACAGTTTGCTTACATTCTTTCTCACGATTTGAAAGAGCCGGTTAGGATGATGAATAGCTATACCAAGCTAATTAGAAAAGAGTTACAAAAGAAGCAACTAGTAAGCGAACAGCCATTGTCCGAATATATGGACTATGTAGAAGGTGGTTCTAAGCGTATCAATGAGATGATTCACTACTTAACCGTTTATACTCGTCTTAACAAACAATTTGGCAATAAAGAGCGGGTTTATCTTCAGCAAGTCGTACATGATGCTTGTTCTAATTTAAAAATGTTAATAGACGAATACCAAGCAAAAATTAGCTTTGATAAGCTACCTAGTATTTATGGTTATCAACCACAACTCATTCGCTTATTTCAAAACCTGATAGCCAACGCCATTCGTTACAAACATCCAACGCGTTTACCCATTATTCAGATTAATGTATCAGAACAAAACAATCAAGAACTGTTGATTGCCATCACTGATAATGGAATAGGAATTGCTCCTAAAGATCAAGAAACTATTTTTCGCCTTTTTCAACAAGGCTCTAATCCCCCACTTACTTCCAAGTCAAAAGGAACAGGGATTGGTTTGGCGATTTGTAAAAAGATAGTTGAACGACATGGTGGGAAGATATGGATCACCTCAGTGGAAGAACAAGGAACCACCTTTTACTTTACACTACCAAATACCTAATAATGAAAACGTTTTTCTTTACCGCTTTTATTTGTCTATTTTCTTTTTCCTTCCTTCAAGCTGACCCCTGGGATGATTTGAGTTTGGAAGAAGCCCAACAACTAAAAGCCTACATAGATAATAATCCTTATATTTTTGACTATTGTGATTGTTGTAGTGGACAAAAAGAAACGGAGCTTTTGTATGTGCTTAGTAGCGAAATAACCAAATGTTCTTGGAATGATAAAAAATATAGTGTAACAGTAAACGCTCAAAAAATAGCCCTCTTTCCCATTACCAATGAGCAACCACAAATCAAGCAAGCGAAAGCCATTTCTGGAAATACCGATTATACACTATTTATGAATTATACTTTCGGTTTTAATCCGACAAGCAAACAAGCTTCTCCTTTATTTGATATGGTAGATTATGAACGAACAAGAGGGATGTGTCGTACTCCTATTGATTTTCCACACAAAAAAATTGCTAAAAAAGCAAAATTGGGTAAGTCCTATATCAAGTGGTGGAAAAAGAATGTTAAGTAGTTTTTACTCCTTGTAAACAAGTCCATAAAATCTTAGCAATATTTCGCGCATCATCAACTCCTCGGTGATGGGTTCCTTCTAATGGAATTTCTAATTTTGCCAATGCTCCTGCCATTCCCACCTCATGCCCCAATTGATTTTGTAAAGCAAACAAAGTCTTCACATTTATATGACTCGGTCCAAAGGGATAACCGACTCCATAATCTTTACATTGTCGTTGAAACTGTCGTAAATCATAAGCACCAAAACTCGCCCAAGCGCGTCTTTGGGTCAAAAAATCTTTACGTAATAGTTTACATGCCTCCTTAAAAGTCATGCCTAGATCGACTTGAGCTTGGGTAATCGTTGTCAGTTGTGTACAAAACGGACTTACACTTGAACGTTCTGGCCGCACCATAATTCCCTCATTTTGGGTAATCGCTCCCGTTTGTACATCTAACAAACAGATACCTATCTCTATAATATCATTTTCTTGATCGGCGGGTTTTTGCCGCTCCCAACAAGTAGCTTCTATATCAACTACTACAATTTGATCTAATAACTTTGCCATTTTTGACCTTATTTTTATGGGTTGAATATATTCATTTTCGGTTGCCAAACAGTCACTAACACACAATGGTTCCGTATAGCTTGAAGCATTTTTTCTATTTGGGCGTGCCGTATACAAAAAAGCGCATTTATTTGCTTCTGCCAGCGTCCTTGCTGGAGGCAAATAAATGCGCTTTTTTGTACACGTCGAGCTATCCGTTTGTAGTTGGCTCACATAAGCCTGTTCAGCTAGTCTCCTAGCAGTGTCTTCCGCTGTCAGCCCTGCTAGTCGTAGCTTCACAAGGCTTTTGTTTCACCAAGCTACCACTACTATCTCTCACGCAAATTGATGATTGGGTGATTGCATGATTGGATGGGCGTTACGCTACCCTATTTGTAATCTGTGTTAATCTGCGTAATTTGTGGTAATCCTCACGTTCCATCGTCGAACGTGAATCGCCTATCCCACAATCACCAAATTATAATTCTTCTTTCCTTTCTGAATCAACAAATACTTATCATTTAACAAATCACTAGAGGTGATTTGCGCTTCTGCACTCGTTACCTTTTCCTTGTTGATGCTTACCGCATTATTTTTGATATTGCGGCGTGCTTCTCCCTTCGATTTGTAAATAGGAGCTAATTCGGCAATGAGGCTAACCACATCTACTCCTGCTTCGATGACATCACATCCAATGTGAAATTGAGGTACTCCCTCAAATACGTCTAGGAAGTCGCGCGCTGGCATTTGGAGCAGCGTATCTTTTGTTCCTTTTCCAAAGAGGATTTGTGAACTTTGTATAGCCGTATTATAAGCCTCTTCTCCATGAATCATGGTAGTGATTTCTTTGGCAAGGCGTTTTTGTAAGACGCGAAGATGTGGAGCTTCTGCTTGTTCTTTTTCGAGGGCTAGTATTTCATCTTGTGGGAGAAAGGTAAAGATGCGGATGTATTTTTTCACATCGTCATCACTCGTATTGAGCCAAAATTGGTAGAACTTATAAGGGGAGGTAAGTTCCGCACTTAGCCATACATTTCCTCCTTCTGATTTCCCGAATTTAGAACCATCGGCTTTGGTGATAAGTGGGCAAGTAATGACACCAACTTTACCGCCACTGGTACGACGTATTAACTCCATTCCTGCGGTCATATTCCCCCACTGATCAGAGCCTCCTAGCTGGATACGACAGCCATAGTTTTCGTAGAGGAATTGAAAATCATATCCTTGAATCAATTGATAAGAGAACTCTGTAAAGGAAATACCTGTTTCCATTCGCGACTTTACCGAATCCTTGGCAATCATATAGTTGAGGGTCAAGTGTTTCCCGACATTACGTAAGAAATCAAGGACTTTCATGTCTTTGAACCAATCGTAGTTATTGACCATCATGGCGTCATTTTCCTTCCCTGAGTCGAATATTAACAAACTAGACATTTGCCCTTTGTATCCTTCTAGGTTGGCATTTATTTGCTCTTCGGTCATAAGGGTTCGCTCGGCTGATTTTCCAGAAGGGTCCCCTACTCTACCTGTTGCTCCTCCTACTAGGGCAATAGGACGGTGTCCTGCACGCTGTAGGTGCATGAGCATCATCATGGCGGCTAGGTTGCCAATGGTGAGAGAGGAAGCGGTTGGATCTACCCCCAAATAACAGGATACCATTTCGCCACTGGTTAGTATTTCTTCTGCATCTGCACTGATATTGTGTATCATACCGCGCCAACGTAGTTCGTCTACAAAGTTCATAGTTTTATCGTTTTTGAAATTTGGTGCAAAGGTATACAATTTGTGCGATGTGCGACGTGCGATGTGCGAGGTTTTTTTTGCCCTTTCAGGGCAAAGAGAACTAAAATCAAATTAAAATTGTACTTTAGGAATAGGTGAAGAAGAAAAACTTACTGTTATAGTATTAGGTAGATTAAAAAAATTATTCAAACATGGACTTAACTAATATTGATAAATCTGTACTTAAATCCATCATTCAAGAAATCATCAAAGAAGATCCTCGTCTTTTTAAGGAGATTATTAAGGAAATACTTGTGGAGAATCAGGTGATTGCAGCCGAAGATCCTGCTGAAAGAAGAAAGCGATTAGAGGACATTATTGATCGTAATTTTGACAAATATGATACCGTTTTTAAAAAATTGGCCTAGCAACACATGGAATATTTAACCAAAGAAGATATAATTCTTATCAATAAAAAAACATTGGAAAGACATGGAGGACATTTTATTCCACCTCATAATTTTCTGAATGAACCTCCCTTAGATTATCTTATTGAGGCAGTTGAGGGAGAAATGTTTGGCAAACCTCTTTATCCAGAAATTTATGATAAAGCAGGGTTGTATATGTTCAATATTGTTAGTAATCACATTTTCCAAGATGGGAACAAAAGGACTGGCTTAGGAGCTGCACTTTTATTTCTTGCATTGAATAATTATCAATTAAAAGAAGAGCTTTCCATGCCGAAGAAGAAGGGTTTTGCTTATGTGGCACAACCAACTCTGTTAGATAAAAAAGAAGTCAATGACGAGATACTGATTTCATTTACCTTAGATTTAGCAGCCGGTGAAATAGATTTAGTGACTTGTCAAGCATGGTTTAAGGCTAATATTGTTTTGATTTAGGATGATGTTAAATACCAGTGCTGATGCCCTTTCAGGGCAAAGAGGTCGGTAAGGTGGTTTTTCATAGGACGATGTCCTATGTTGATGCTAAAATCCCTTCGGGATAAAATCGTTTTGGCGTTATTGCTGCAGCCCCTTCTTCGCACTTTGCACCTAGCACTTCGCACAAAACCCACCAATTGCGTGAGGGATAGTAGTGGTAGCTTGGCGAAATAGCCGCTTTGTGAAGCAATGACTAGCAGGGCTGACAGCGGAAGACACTGCTAGGATTATGCTGAACTAGCGGATATGAGGCAACTACAAACGGATAGCCCGACCCCATTTTTGCCAATCGAAACCTGTCAGCTTGGTAAAACCTAACAGCTTGATTGGCAAAAATGGGGGCACGCCCAGCTTATTTGATGATTGGATGACGGGATGATTGGGGGATAAAAAATAAAAAAACCTATTCGAAAAGCAGATTACTTAACGAATAAGGTATAATAGCTCCTAACCTAAATAGGCTAAAACTATACTATGATTAGATTATTATTACAACATGGTATCAAAAACTGATAAATGTAACGAGATTGAGTTGATCTCGATTGCCATTGGCGAGGAACTGATTCATATAGCCTATTTCAAAACGGGCGAGCTTGCTGAGTTTGTAGCCCACTCCTCCGTACAAACGATTGCGATCGAAGACATTTGCTTTGCTGTTGAGAAAAATTTCGTTATAAGCTGACAGATAGACTGTTTTGTCTACCATATCGGTATTATTGAGCGGTAGATTGAGGGCTAAGAAATAGCGAAACCTCATTTTGAAATTATCTTCTACAAAGCGTTGTTCGAAACGATAACGATGTTGTACTTTGACTCGACTTATTGCCTGTTTAGTGATGAACTGTTGGTAAATTCGATGTTCATTGACACTCGTTTTTCCATCAATTCCAGAAATGTAATTTTGGCTCAAAATATAGCCGTATCCGAGTAATAAGTTGTTATTATTCTCAGTGAGATTATAACCGATTCCTGTTCGCAATAGTAGCTGCTCTAGATCACCAATGGCATTGTAATTTCGATATTGTACTTCGTGATGCCAATTTAATTTGGAATTGATTTTTTTGTTACCAAAATACAATATCCAGTTACCTAGTTTGCTATCTTGGGCGAAGGAAGAAGCGGGAATCAAAAACAATAGAACGAGTAAAGTAGTCCATCTACGCATAAAGGGTATTTAAGTGGGTGAATCAAAAAATGTAACCTTTCCACTATGCACATCATACATAGCTCCTACAACATCAATTTCACCATTATCGTACATTTCTCGTAGCACTGGACTTTGTTTTTTTAGTGTTTCTATCGTTAGCTCCACGTTTTTGGTGGCTACTTGATTAACGAACGTACTATTTGCAGAACTACGATCTGTATCTGGCGGTGTTTCGATGGCTTTTAGAGCTGGCGTAATCTTATCAAGCATTTGAGTAAGGTTACCTAGTTTTGCATGATCACAAGCTCCTTTTACAGCTCCGCAACTAGTATGTCCCATAATTACGATGAGCTTGGAGCCTGCTAATTTACAAGCAAACTCTAAACTACCTAAAATATCTTCGTTTACAAAGTTACCAGCAACTCGTGCATTAAAAATATCTCCTACTCCTTGATCAAAAACGATTTCGGTAGGAATACGTGAATCAATACAACTAACAATGGCAGCAAAAGGATATTGCCCTGTTGCGGTGTGTTGTACTTGAGAAAGATAATCTATATTTAGTGCTTGCTGACCAAGGAAGCGTTCATTTCCTTGCTTCAATAAATCAAGTGCTGAAGAAGGTGTGAGTAAAGCTTGTGAATCAGCAGTTTGTGCTGTACTTAGGACAGCCGAATAATCTGATTTACTCATAATATTGCTATTTTTTTGATGATAGAATAAGGTCGTTGCCTTGATTTATGGAATCAAGGCAACATTATCACATTTATTAAGCATTCACAGCTTTGCCGTTTACAGGCATTTTTACATTATTGATAGCCATCTCGATGATTGGCACTTGGTTTTTAATCCCTTTCTTTTTGCGTTCAATAATCTCGACTTCAATGTTTCGATATTGTGCATTGACTTGGAACTCTTCAATAATTTCAATCACATCTTGATCTATGTTAATTGTATCAGAGGCGTCAATCACTAGCTTAGTACCATCAGGAACATTATTAAGCGTACGCTGGATGCTCGCTTTGTTGATGAAGGTTACGTCTTCTGCTAATTTGAGGTGTAATTTTCCATCTTTGAGATGCTTATCTGACTCAAATAAGAATGGCTTTTTGTAATTGTTGTAGAGGACGTAAAAAATGGCTACTGCTAATCCAATGATAATACCAGTAAGAAGATCGGTAAATACGATACCTAAAATAGTAACCATAAATGGTACAAAATGCGATTGACCTAAATTATACATCTGCTTGAATAACACAGGTTTCGCTAGTTTATATCCTACAAGGAAAAGAATAGCTGCTAAACTTGCTAGTGGGATAAGATTTAGGATGTGTGGAATTGCCATTGCACACAGGAGTAAGATAAATCCATGCATGATGGCAGACATTTTGGTACGTCCTCCTGATTGGATATTGGTAGAACTACGTACAATTACTTGTGTGATAGGTAAACCTCCAATTAATCCAGAAACAATATTACCAACTCCCTGCGCCTTCAATTCTTGGTTAGCAGGTGCTACGCGCTTAAAAGGATCTAATTTATCTGTTGCCTCTAAACATAATAATGTTTCTAAACTAGCCACAACCGCTAAAGTTGCTCCAGTTATCCATACAGCTGGGTTTGTTATTTGGGTAAAATCAGGGAAGGTAAACTGATCAAAAAATCCACTAATACTTCCTGCTACTGGTATAGCTACTATTTGCTCTGCATTTAATGATAAACTAGGAATGCTTTGAAATAATAGGTTTAATAATATTCCTAATGATACTACCACTAATGGTCCTTGTACTAGTTGGAATAATTTAATTTTCTTCATAAACTTTTGCTCCCATAAGACCAAGATCAACAAAGATAGGGCTGTAATGATTACCGCTCCTGGGCTAATTGCTTCAAACATATAATACAATTCAGAGAATGTATTATGCCCATCTGGCTGTGCGAAGGAAAGACTACCTTCATAGTCTTTGTCATAGCCAAATGCGTGAGGTATCTGTTTGAGAATAATGATGATACCGATTCCCGACAACATTCCTTTAATGACGGATGAAGGGAAATAGTAACCAATAATACCTGCCCTCAAAAAGCCTAAAATTAATTGAAATACACCTCCTATGACTACAGCCATCAGGAAAATTTCAAAGGCTCCTAATTCCTGAATAGCAGTCAAAACAATAACAGCTAGACCTGCTGCAGGTCCACTAACTCCTAATTGAGAACCACTCAAGGCTCCCACTACAATTCCTCCTACAATTCCTGCAATAATTCCAGAAAATAGAGGAGCACCAGATGCAAGTGCAATTCCTAAACACAGAGGAACTGCAACTAGAAAGACAATAATAGAAGCAGGTAAATCATACTTCATTTCTTTCAATGGATGTTTTAGTTTGGCTGAACTCATACGTATAAAATTTTAGAATACAAATCTTACTTCACAAAATAATAGTATTACTATTATTTTTTAAAACACTACATTAACATCAGAAAGTTAAACTTGTTCAAAAAAATGTGTATTTTGTAATAAAAAAGTTTTACAACTATGTCTATTGAAATAACAATCAAACTAAACAAAAATCTATATTTACGTGATCCTCAATCATCTAAACTAGGTCAACGTATCATTAAGGATAGCATTGTTTTAATAGATAAAATTGGCTTAGAGGCGTATAATTTTAAAAAATTAGCCATACAGATTGGTTCTACCGAAGCATCTATCTATCGTTATTTTGAAAATAAGCATGTATTATTGATTTATTTGGTGTCTTGGTATTGGGAATGGATTAGTTATTTGATAGATATGCGAACGATGAATATTGAATCGGCTGCACGCCGTTTAAAAATTATTATCAAAATATTGGCTCATGCTTCTAAGAATGATCCAGCGATTAGTTATGTAGATCAGGATGTATTACACCGATTGATTATTGCCGAAGGGACGAAGGCCTATCATACCAAGGCGGTAGATAGTGAAAACCAGAAAGGTTTCTTTTTGAATTATAAGCAATTGACCGATAAGATTGGGAAGGTGATTTTAGAGATTAATCCGAAATTTGCTTATCCAAATGCTTTGGCGAGTAATTTATTTGAGATGGCGAATAACCACTGTTATTTTGCCCAACACTTGCCTCGTCTAACAGATGTAAATGTGGAAGGAGATGATTTTAGTGAGGTAGAGATCATGTTGCGATATTTCGCATTTACTTTGATTGGCAAGCCTAATGAGGCAAGGTAAAAAAGAAAGTCGTTCCTTCTCCTTCTACAGAATCTACCCATATCTTCCCACCATAGTTTTCTATTATTTTTTTGCATATAGCGAGTCCTACTCCTGTTCCTTCGTATTCTTGTTGGGTGTGGGCACGATTGAAAATATCGAATATGGTAGGCAATTTACTTTCAGGAATTCCAATCCCGTTATCTTGTATAGAAAACAAGTAGTTTTCTTTTTGTTCCTTTACTTCAATCCTTATTCGTGCTTGATGTGGATAATTAGCATCAGCATCAATTAAAACAGGCTGGTATTTTAATCCATTAGAAATGAGATTTTGAAATACTTGATAAATAGCAGTAGGATGTAATAAAACAGTAGGTAAGTGTTCACTTTCAATAATAGCATTACTTTCCTCCATTTTGAGGTGTAAATTATCTTTTACTTTCTGTACAATTTGGTTTAGATCAACTTTTTCGGGAGCATGAGATTCGATGCCAGCCTTCGAATAACTTAATAAATCATTTAATAGTGTTTCCATACGACTTGTCGCTCCTTGAATAAAGGCTAGATATTCCATTCCATCTCCTTCTAATTCTTTTTTGTATTTGCGTTCTAATAGGCTGCTAAAACTTGAAATCATGCGGATAGGTTCTTTCATATCGTGGGAGGCTGTTGTTGCAAAGAGATTAAGGTCTTCATTTTTTGTTTGTAACTTTTCCATTAACTTTTCCGATTTGTCTTGGGCTTTGGTCATCCCTTTTCGAAAATATCGCATGGCAAGTACAGTAAAAAAAGTAGCAATAAAAAAAACAATTGAATTAGTAAGTATAATATCACTAGTACGAACCATTGACTCAACAAAGATCGTTTGCAAATATTCACACAGTACGAAAAACATACATGCAAAAACACCATATATAGCAACAATATTCCAGTTTCTAAAAAAGAAAACAGTTAGAGGTGGTATGGTAAAAAGAATCATTTCAATTTGGGTATCTGCCCCCAACATAATCACCCAAAAAACATTAGAGACATATGTAACCCATATATAAAAGTGCCTTGCAAAACTAAAATATCCTTTAAAATTTAAGAAAAGGGTTATTGTTAGATATATCATCGCTAACATTCCCGATACTAAATTAGACAGGGGATAAATTAGCTGCATGGGTACATTAATAATTAAAGATATAATAAGAGAAGCCGTACACATTTGATTTAAAAAACGTACTCGCACTATTTCTTCTGGAGGCAGGTCTTCATCTACTCCTAGATTGGCAAAATATTCCCACCATGTTCGAAATTTTTGTAATGTCATTTATTAGATTATTATAGTATTTTAAATAATCTCCAATTATTTTGCCAATAAAGAGTAGTACATCTTTTTTTATTTAATAGACCACATTGATTTTCTTAATGCATCTGAAATCCTTACTTTTGCCCATCCATTTATTTTTAACTAGTATTATATGTTAGTTGTAGGCATAGCAGGCGGAACAGGAGCTGGAAAATCGACGGTTGTTCGTAAGGTTATGGAACGTTTACCCAAAGACAAAGTAGCACTTATTCCTCAAGACAATTATTATGTAGACAATAGCCATCTTTCGGAAGAAGAACGCAAAGCACTTAACTTTGATCACCCCTCCGCTATTGAATTTCCCTTATTAGTTGAACATGTTAAGAATTTAAAAGAAGGACGCTCTGCCCAACTACCAATCTATTCGTACTTTACATGTAAACGCGCAGAAGAAACGATTGAAATAAAGCCTCGAAAAGTAGTAATTGTTGAAGGCATTTTAATTCTCACCAACAAGCCCCTACGTGAATTGCTAGATCTCAAAGTATTTGTAGATGCTGATGCCGATGATCGCTTACTGCGTTGTATACAAAGAGATATTTTAGAACGTGGACGTAGTGTGAAAGATGTGTTATATCGCTACGAAAAAACGGTAAAACCAATGCATAACCAGTTTATTGAACCAAGTAAACGATATGCGGACTTAATTGTGCCACAGGGAGGTAATAATTTGGTAGCTATCAAAGTTCTATCTGATTTAATACTATCAAAATGTGATTAGTTACTAAATCATCTCCTCTACTTTCTCAACCAACCAATCGCGACTCACCAATTCTCTAGTGTTAACAAGTTCTTCTTTGAGCTTTTTAATTTTCTGTTTATCAAATGGATTTACACGTACTAAGTTGCGAACAGCTAATACAAAATTGGAATAATAAGGACGTAAAGCAAAATCTCTCCGTCTCAAAAACTCATAAAAACTATTGAGTAAAGCATCTAACAAATTGTCCTCCTCTAATTCGAAATACGTTTGAATGAGCATTCGTCTCGTATTAATTGAAATAAAGAAATCTTGACTCTCCATTTGAAATAACAGGTCTCTTGTGCTGTTAAAATCCTTTTGAAAGAAACGTAATTGAGCTAAACAATATTTGTAATAATCATCTCGTATCTGTTCGTGTAATCGCTGGCGATATCCCTCAATAAATGCTTCCACCCATTTAAATTCTTTGAGACGCGCACCATTCACAACAATATTCCGATAATCATTAGGAGACAAATAACCATCAACATTTAATAAAATATCTTGCTCCAACATCATTTGATAAAGTGCGAAGAGTTCTTCCAAATAATGCACATCATTCATCATATTTACCCGTCTTATACAATAGTTTCGAGCATGTACATATATATCGGGTAACAAACCAGTTGGCATTTCATCTCTAGAAGTATTCAACAATAATCTTAATTGCTGGTAGTGTTGTTCGTTTTCTCCATTAGTGAGAGTCATCAACGAAAAATAATACGCTCCAATAATTGGCTCGTGTTGCTCCCAATTTTTAGATAAATAATCAAATACATACGGCTCAAAATGAAGTTGATAATCCACATGTTTGAGATGTTGATAACTCAACATCGCTGTATAATACCTTAATTGGTTGATGAGATAAAAACTAAGTAATCGACTACTTACATTTTGTAAATTGGGTTCTATATCCCTTTGTTGGGCTTTCATCAAAAAAGCATGGTAAGAATGTTCAATTTGATAGGGAAAGTAAAAATCGTTTTGATCATCTGCTGGTCGTTCTTCTATTTCTAATCGAATATCTTTGAGCGCACTTTGAAAAAGCTGATCCAAATTTCGCTCATTATAAACCTTCAATAATTGTAACTGGTTATTAAGTGGCTTTTCCTCATAACTCTGCTGAATCAAAAACTGACGAAGCGTACTCAATAAGTTGGTCATTACAAAACGCATCTTCCCATCTACATAGGTCTTACCACCACTAATTTTTTTATACACGAGTCTACGCTCTATTTTTCGAGGCTCAAAATCAGGTGCCAATTTAACCAAGTAATCACAAAGAGCAATCACCTCTTTATTCGTATTATAATAAGGAGAACGAACAAACTTACGCAGGAGCTTAAGCTCCTCTTCATCAAGGGTTTTAAAGACTTTTATGAGTTTACTTTTTTCCATTTCCTCTCAAAGATACAACAATAATAAATAAGTACTTCGTCTATGACTGGCTAGATTTTATCCCTAAAAAACCGTATATTATTCATAGTAAAAAACTCCCCAAACGCCATTCCACGCAAACAAAAAAACAACACAACCACCTGCATATCAAACTTTTAACACAAAAACAAACCACTTTTCCACAAACAAATCCCATTATTTATTTTTCTATCTCAACCATACTAATCTTAAATTAGCTATTGTATTGAAAAATGGAACACCATTTCTGAGAGAATCATTTCATTAGCCACCAAACCCATTACGCATGATACAGAAACTTACCATACTTTTCGTAAGCTTAAGTATTTGCTGTTTAACATTGTCAAATACACTAGCTAATAACGAAGCAAACGTAACAACTAAGGAATTACTTAATACAATAAGTGATAAAGAACCTAGTACACGTATCCGTAAAGCGGCTCCTCCTGAAACAAGTCACCATACCATCAAATACTGTAACAATAGTACTGATACGGTACACAATGTCATGGTCGCCCTTACTTTTAACAAGGAAGTACAAACCATTTATAGTACCACCGATTATACCATCAACCAAGACAGCACCTATATATACAAAATAGGAAATCATATTCCTCCTGGTGATTGTAGTTCTTTCAAACTACAACTTACCTACACGCCCTACGAAAACATGACAGCTAGTTTGCTCCCTAAACCTACTCCAGATGACACCATATCTCTAGACTTAAAAAAACAATTTCGCTTCAATGTAAAGTCTTTTTATGCAGCTGGTATAAGCAAACAATACAACCAAAGCGTGTATGTAGATGAACTACTTACCAACCCCACCTACCGCGTATTTAGTTTTAATATGCCTCCAAATGAAGATTATCCAAGTTTGAGACAGTTTATTACAGAATACAAACAAGCACTCCCACTCAACAAACAAACCATTTCTATTGACCTCATCTTACCCAATCAAATAGATCGCTGGAATACCGCCTCACTCGATGAGACCATCTCTAAGATGCCTGGTATCATTGTTATTGACCAGCAACCAGATATAAGAGGAGGAGGAGGTTATGCCTACGGATCAGGAATTCGAACACTCATCCTTGTAGACGGAATGCCCTTTATGCGAGGAGATGCAGCACTTGCAGATTGGAATTTTGTGCCTCAAGAACTTACACAACAAATCGAAATTATCAAGGGAGCAAGTTCTGCCTTGTATGGCTCATCTGCCATGAATGGGGTGATTAACCTTCGTACCATCCAAGCAACTAGTCAGCCACATACCAATATAAATATCCAAAATGGCTTTTATCAACATCCACGAGATAATATAGTCACTAACACAGACCAAAATGGCGGTGTCGTTGAAACACAAAAAGCATGGTGGAATGAAGAAGATGCAATGATTCCATTTCAATCAGGACTTAACCTCACTCATTCTCGTAAAATTAAAAAACTAGGTATGGTAGCTGGAGGACACTTCTTAATGAAAAATAGCTGGCGAAAAGAAGAATCAGAACGTAGAGGACGTATGAGCTTAAAACTAGATTATGCTATCAATAGCCGCCTAAAAGTAGGGCTGAATACCTATTACCAACAAAATAAAACGCGCCATTTCCTTATCTGGAATGGAAATGAACACAACCTATATCTTCCCTGGGCAAATGCAGACATTCTAACTAACAATGGTAGCAAACTCATTATTGATCCAAGCATCGTATACGAAAATCCAGATGCAAATAGCAAACATACCTTACAAGCACGTTATTTTAAAAGTGATGTTTTCACTCGAAAAGACGAGCAAAACGACTCCGACAAAAGTACATTTGCCGATATGTTTTATGGAGAATATCAATACCAAAAACAAATCCCTTCAAATAATATCACTTTAACCAGTGGTATCAATACCACACTAAATAGCGTACAAGGACACCTTTATCTAGAAGACACCTATGCCTCCTTAAATGCCGCTATCTATACCCAACTCAACAAAAGCATGTTCGACAATCGCCTCAATTTCACTTTGGGAGCTAGAGTCGAACTCAACAAAATCAGCGATAAAGAAAAAATACACTATGCCCCAGTTATGAAATTAGGAGCCAATTATGCCTTCACCAATACCACCCATTTACGCGCCTCCTTCGGACAAGGATACCGTTACCCTAGTATTGCCGAAAAATATATTTCAACCACTTTTGGTGAATTTCCAAGCATCAATCAAATTCGCATTTTACCAAACGACGAACTCCTTCCAGAATATAGCTGGAACGCCGAAATAGGAATCAAACAAGACTTCCGCATCTTCAGTTGGAAAGCATACATAGATGGTGCTGCCTTTATGAGTCGCTACAACAATATGATAGAATTTACTTTCAACACACAAGAAAATATCGATATTGGACAAGCTACCCCCTTCAATGGACTCGGTTTTCGCGCCATTAATGCAGGAACTCGCTCGGTGATTGGTACCGAATTTAGCCTTGCAGGAAACGGGAAAATAGGCAAAGTACCCATCAATGCCCTTATTGGATATACTCACATCAACCCACGTAGCAGCGAAATAGACAGCACCAATATATTTGCACTACCCGCAGGCCCCAATATATCATCCACCAACAACAACAATATTCTTAAATACCGTATCCAAAAAAGTTTTAAAAGCGACATCGAAGCAAGTTGGAAAAAAACCAGTTTCGGATTCTCTGCCAATTACAACAGTTTCATAGAAGGAATTGATAATATTTTCAATATTATTATCCCTGATCTACAACAACATAGAAGCGAAAATAAAACAGGAAATTGGGTACTAGATACTCGTTTTTCTTATCGTATTTCTCGCAAAAACAGAATTACCCTACACTGCAAAAACCTCTTGAACAACGAATACACTATCCGACCAGGACTCATAGAAGCCCCACGTAGTTTCCAAGTACGATATACCTATA
>JAHDHP010000426.1 GCA_020631245.1 Bacteroidota bacterium
TTGAGGAGGAGTGTGGTTAGTTAAGTTTGTATTGTTTTTTTATATTATATTTGTAGAGGTTTCTAGTACGACCTCTACAAATAACCCATTATGTTCATTACCCTCGAATGTCCTCATTGTTTTCGATTGATTAAAGCTCCACAAATTCATTTGGAGGCGCATGTCGCTGATTGCCTTCCTTGTGCTAAATCTTTTTCTTTCCTCGAGCAAATACCAGTAGATTTACGCTTAAAATATCAAGTAACTGCCCCAAAAGGAGTGGCATCTTTTCGCACGCGTGAGGCATTGGAAATAGATATTAATTGGTGGCGAGCAGATAAAGAACGAGTCCTTGTCTTATTGAGTTTATGGGGCATATCTATTTTTATGTGGGTGATGACTATAAGTGGATATTATACTATGGACGTTCCTGATATGGATACATTTCTTTGGGATAACTTTGGAATGCTATTTATGACCATTATTTTGACCTTAGTTGCTGTAAAGTTGTTAATAATACCTTGGCATTATTCGGTAAAAGTAAATAAGCAGCAACTAAGTACGCATGTATTTCCACGTTTAGTAGGAAAAGATGATGAATTTGAAATAGCTGTTACAGATATCAAACAAGTGTATGTTAAAACAGCTACGATTAAAGATCGAAAAACGAAGAACCTATCACATAAATATCAATTGTGGATGTGTTTAGCAGATGGTAGTCATCAAAAACTTTGTGACTATTATAATTTGACGCTCCCTGTTGCCTATTTTATGGAACAGGAAATAGAAGCTTTTCTTCAAATTAAGGATTACCATATCGAATATTGAGTTACTATGTTAAGGCCTCGATCAAATTGTCCGAATTGTCAAAGCTTATTAAGCAAGACAGATAAAAGCCCTCCAACAGGTATTGCAAAATGTAGTACTTGTGATGGTGTTTTTGATTTGTATGAGTCGCGTGTTTTTCGTCCGCAGACAATTGGAGAACCTCCAAAAGGAATTGAATTGTTAGAGGTGGGAGATACTTTGTGGGTCACTATGCGTTTGTATCGTTTGAGAGATTGGTTGTTACAAGTTTTTACTTTACCTCTCTTTGGTATCCCTTTTTTAGTGTTTTGCTGGCTTCTTTTTACTTTCGAAGATTTTGAGTATTATGCTGATGAAATCTCTTTTTTAATAGCCTCTTCTTTATTAGGGCTTCTAGGCTTTTGGCTGTGTTTAATTGGATTACTGACCCTTTTTCATAGGCGTTTTTTCAATGCTAATGTTTTTTTAGATCGAGAATTTGCGGTTAATCCATATCGAATAGAGGTGTATACCTATAATAAAATTGGAAGGAAGAAACTGATTGAACGATTAAATGTACTGGAGCTAGATCAATTTTTTGTAGCTCATCGAGAAGGTTTCACAGGTGGGAAGTTTGGTTTATTAGCCCGAACGAGGTTGTATGATGATTTCGTATTGGTAAATGGAAGTTGGGAAAAAGAACCGATGGATTATTTAGAAAAAATAATCGAATATTATTTAGGGATTAAAGATCAACCAATAAAGGAAGAATTGTAAAAATGTTAAAGAAATTATATAGTTTTTTCTGGCTCAAATGTCCACGCTGTTTACAAGGAAATTTGTTTATCAATCCCAGTCTGATAAACATCAACACCATTACGGATATGCCCGCTTGTTGCCCGAAGTGTGAACAGGATTTTGAGATAGAGATTGGCTTTTATCAAGGAGCAGCTTTTATCAGTTATGGATTGAGTTGTTTGTTTATGTTTGGTATTTTGGGCGTGTCGCTTATTGTACTACGAACAGTGCCCAAATGGGTGGTCGGCTTGGCTATATTATTGGAGTTATTGTTTGCTACCTATATTTTAAGAGTCGCAAGGGCGATGTGGCTAAATGTGGTCGTGCGTTATGATGCGGAGATTGCAAAGAAAGTAAAGAAAAATACATAATAGAATTAAATCATGATAGAAACTATAAATCTTTCATCCGCTATTCAAGAAGCCTACGAACGAATTTCCCCCTATATTCTTCAAACGCCACTTATTTACTCGCCCTACCTGAGCGAAAAATGCAAAGGAAAAGTCTACCTCAAAATGGAAAGTGAGCAATATACAGGTTCCTTCAAAGCACGCGGCTCAATGAATAAAATCCTCTGTTTAAAAGATAGAGGCATTACCAAAAACATCATTACCGCCTCTACAGGAAATCACGGAATGGGAGTCGCTCGTGCGCTAGGCATATTAGGAATGGAAGGAACAGTGGTGATTCCTAGTAATACAGTGCAAGCGAAGCAAGATGCCCTTCAAGCTTATGGAGCAACTATCAACATACACGGAGATGATTGTCTTATCTCTGAACAATACGCTCGTCAACTTTCAGAAGAACAAGGATGGACGTATGTGTCACCATACAATGATGCAGAAATCATTGCAGGACAAGGAACCATCGCCCTTGAAATAGAAAAACAACTAGGAGTTTTTCCTGATGAAGTATTTGTTACTATTGGTGGAGGTGGACTCATTTCGGGTATCGCCAGTTATATCAAAGACAAGCATCCCACAACCAAAATAAGAGGCTGCCAACCTGCTTTATCTCCCGAAATGACCCTCAGTGTACGTTTAGGAAAGTATACAACCGTTAAAAATCAAGAAACCCTATCAGATGCATCCGCAGGAGCTTTCGAAGAAGGCGCAATTACTTATCCACTCTGTCAGCAACTCATCGACGATTTTACCCTCATTTCAGAGCAAGAAATTGCCGACACCATTCGATTGGTCTTAGCCAAAGAACGCAAATTGATAGAAGGATCTGCAGCAGTTGCAGTAGCCAGTTTACTACGCAATCCACCCAAA
>JAHDHP010000427.1 GCA_020631245.1 Bacteroidota bacterium
TCGTTTTGCCCGTTCCTGCGTCCTCGCAGGAACGGGCAAAACGAGAAAATGGGGGCACGCCCAATGTCATTGAATTAAGAAAAAAGGAGCTGTTATTGTAAAAGTGATAATATGTCTAAACCCCTTCTATCGACTATGGACTAAAAATCTGTCTCCTAGAATTACTTCGAACCTTTCAAATCCAAATCAAAGTAAATGTGGTCGTAGATGACCTTATCGCCTAATCCTTTGAAGAAGCTGCTTGATCCATACTTAACATCCCACTTGGTACGATCAATTTTGAATTTGGCTTTCGCATCAAAACTATTATCAGTCATAGTGATGAAAGCGGGGAAATTGATCGTGTTGGTAATGCCTTTGATGGTCAATAAACCTGTTACAGCATGGGTAATTCCTTCTCCTTTCGCAGGGTATAGACCAGTGATTTCGAATGTCGCTTCAGGGTATTTTTCGGCATCGAAGAAGTCAGCAGAACTAAGATGACCTGCTAGTTGTTTAGCAGTTTCTCCTTGTAAATCGGTGACGGTGATGGTGCTCATGTCGATAACAAAAGTACCTGTACCATCTGGCTTTAGATTTCCACTTTTTACAGCAATAGTTCCTGAATGAGATCCCCCAATTTTATCGCCTCTCCAGCCCACAATACTTTCCGTTGCTACATTATAAACGCCTGGTGTTCTAGAGGAAGAAGCAGAAGTCCCTTTTCTAGTTGATGATGCTGAACTTGCTTTAGGAGCCGGTGCTGGAGGCGGAGGTGGAACCTCTTCAGCTACTTCTTCTTCAATGGTCAATTCGTTAGTTACGGCAGGTCTTGTAGTCGGAGCTGCTGCTACTACCTCGGATACGGGGGCACTTCCATGAAGTACTAGTGCTAAATCAAATTCATTTTTGATGGCTTTATCTCCTAATCCTTTGAAATAACTAGTCGAACCATATTTTATACCCCATTTGGTACGATTAATCGACAGATTGGCATCTGCTTTTAGTGTTCCATTATCTACACTAATATTAGCTGGAAATTCTATGGTATTACTAACTCCTTTCATGGTCAAGATTCCTGTTACATCATAACTGTTACCAATTTTGGCAGTCGCACTAGTGATCTCGAAAGTCGCTTCAGGGTGTTTTTCTACATCGAAAAAATCTTCACCACTTAAATGTCCAGCTAAGTTTTTGGCCATTTCGCCCTGTAAATCGGTTACTTCAATTGTACTCATATCAATAATAAAAGTCCCTTTAAAATCTTTTCCATCTTGCGTGAGGTTACCGCTTTTGATACCAATAGTTCCTGAATGTTCTCCAGCTACTTTTTTACCAGTCCAAGCAATCGAACTATTGTCGGTATCAATACTGAAGGTTTGGGCAAATAGTGAACTCATTCCCAAAAACGATAAAAGAAAGGTCAATGAAATTAATTGTTTTAACATCTTGTGTTTGGTTTTGGTTAAAAATGTAAAATTGTGTTATTTGTTTAGGTGCTTTTTCTTGTCTTATCTAATATATTGTTAAGTGTTCGAGCTTCTTGATCGGAAATATGATCAAAATTATGATCAAAATTACCATGTTCAGCATCAATTTTACTTAGAATTTGTAAGCCAAGCTTGGTGATTTTGATTTCTACACGCCTTCTGTCATTTGGGCATATTTTTCTGATTATCAATTCTTTCTTGCGAAGTGTTTCTACTAATCTTGATGCATTTGACATTTTATCGAGCATTCGATTAGTCAATAATTTTACCGTTGCAGGTTTCGGATGTTGCCCCCGTAGAATACGAAGAATATTGTATTGTGGAGGAGAAATACCATACGGCTTAAGTTGCTCTCGCATCATTTGATTGATATAGCCTGCTGTATAAATGATATTTATCATCATTTTTTGCCTGTCACTGGCAAACTGTTTTTGTTGAATTTCTTGTTCTAGTGTCATAGTTGTAGTTGAGTGTAGTTACAATAGATGTATCTACATCAAATGTAGCAACATTGTTTAAGAAATCTATGTTTTTAGAAGAAAATGTTGAAAAAAGTCAAGAATATGACCTACGATTGATTAAAGCTGAATGTGGAAATGGTCGTCATGCCGTACAGAACCACAACCTTGAAAACGATATTTGTTGGAGTGGTTCATCCCTAATCGGGCTTTGAGGTGAGGTTCTACGAATATTTTACCAATGTGAGGCGATTTATGCAGTAATTTTGCAAGAGTACGTGTCCGTTCTATATCAAATGCCATATTTTTATGTCCAAACCGAAGCGGGCAATAAGCAACAAAATTATACCACCAATAGCCTTGTGATAAACAGCGTTGGGTATAGTTTTCTTCTCCTTTTTTGGGAGCTTCTATACTGCCATAACCCACATAACCTGGTGTTGTTTTATAAAGTGCTTTTTTAGACTTTTTATCAAGATAGTAGAAGCTAATATCTGCTTTTTCTCCATCATTATGGCTTGCATGAGGTAATAAACGGAAGCCATCCCAAAATGGGAAATTGGTGTCGAAGTAGGTAATGATGGTATTGGGGTGTGTTTGTTGTAGCTCTTTACCTAATCGGATCATTTCTGTCTTTAATTCAGGCGTCGCATAATGACGATTGAATAAACAAATAACATAAGAAATAGGGGAAACAGGGACTTCTTGACTGGCTACGAGTGGTAAGGCAACCCTACCAAAAAAAGGGGCAATTGTAGGAGTGATTAAAAAAGAATTGAGTGCGAATAATGTCCAGAATAGGGCTATTCTCGAACCTTTTCCTATCAATCTATCTTTTTTTTGAAGTAGCCTTGTAAAAAGTAAATGAAAAAGGTAGACGATTCCTCCTACTTG
>JAHDHP010000058.1 GCA_020631245.1 Bacteroidota bacterium
ATACGGAAGTTTGTGATGGACAAGATAATGATTGCGACGGAATGATTGACGAAGGTTTCGACTTAGATGGAGATGGTGTAACAAGTTGTGGTGGTGATTGTGACGATGCCGATCCGAATAACTTCCCTGGCAATACAGAAGTTTGTGATGGACAAGATAATGACTGCGATGGAATGATTGACGAAGGCTTCGATGTGGATGGAGATGGTGTAACGACTTGTGGTGGCGACTGTGATGATGCCGATCCGAATAACTTCCCTGGCAATACGGAAGTTTGTGATGGACAAGATAATGATTGCGACGGAATGATTGACGAAGGTTTCGACTTAGATGGAGATGGTGTAACAAGTTGTGGTGGTGATTGTGACGATAATAATCCGAATGTGTTCCCTGGCAATACCGAAATTACTTGTAATGGTATTGATGATGATTGTGATCCACTCACAGTAGATGGACCTGATGCTGATAATGATGGCGTAAGTTCCTGTGGAGGTGATTGTGATGATAACAATCCAAATGTGTTCCCTGGCAATACCGAAATTCTTTGTAATGGTATTGATGATGATTGTGATCCATTAACCTTAGATGCACCCGATGCAGATAATGATGGCG
This sequence comes from Bacteroidota bacterium, assembly GCA_020631245.1. Taxonomy (GTDB): domain Bacteria; phylum Bacteroidota; class Bacteroidia; order Chitinophagales; family UBA2359; genus JAHDHP01. The sequence continues at coordinate 613 of JAHDHP010000058.1, forward strand.
TAAGTGTATGTGCAGGCGATTGTGACGATAATGATCCGAATGTGTTCCCTGGCAATACCGAAATTGCCTGTAATGGCATCGATGATGATTGTGATCCAGCGACACCTGACGGAACAGATAACGATAATGATGGCGTAAGTTCTTGTGGTGGCGATTGTGATGATAATGATCCAAATAACTTCCCAGGTAATACCGAAATTTGTGATGGACAAGATAATAACTGTGATGGACAAGTAGACGAAGGCTTTGATTTGGATGGCGATGGCGTTACAACTTGTCAAGGTGACTGTGATGATAATGATCCAAATAACTTCCCTGGCAATACAGAAGTTTGTGATGGACAAGACAATGATTGTGATGGCATGATTGATGAAGGCTTCGACATGGATGGTGATGGAGTAACGACTTGTCAAGGCGATTGTGATGATAATGATCCAAATGTGTTCCCAGGTAATACCGAAATTACTTGTAATGGCATTGATGATGATTGTGATCCAGCGACACCTGACGGAACAGATAACGATAATGATGGCGTAAGCTCCTGTGGTGGTGATTGTGATGATAATGATCCAAATGTGTTCCCTGGCAACACTGAAATTGCATGTAATGGTATCGACGATGATTGTGATCCAGCGACACCTGATGGAACTGATAACGATAATGATGGCGTAAGTTCCTGTGCAGGCGATTGTGATGATAATGATCCAAATAACTTCCCTGGCAACCCAGAAGTTTGTGATGGACAAGACAATAACTGTGATGGACAGATAGATGAAGGCTTTGATGATGATGGTGATGGTATTTGTAATGCAAATGACAACTGTCCATCAACACCTAATACCAATCAAGCAGATGCCGACGTAGATGGAATTGGTGATGTTTGTGATACTTGTCCTAACGACGCCTCCAATAACTGTTGTGCTGCGGATGCAGGTTTCCTAACAGTCGATAATGCTATATGTCCAGGTGATGATATAGTTGCAACAGCTTCAGGAAACAATACTGCTGATGATACTTATTACTTATTAGTAGATAATGCAACAGGTCAATTTATTGATGTGAGCAATACAACAGGTGTGTTTACTGGCTTAGTAGCAGGTGATTATACCGTATATGTGTACAATGTAAATGCAACAGGAGCACCGTCAGCAGGACCTACAGTAGGTGGTACTATTGCTGATATAAGTGCAGATGGTTGTTATGACCTTTCAACAGGAGTACCTTTTACTTATCCTGAAGATTTTGCAGTACCATTTGGAGGAACTGTCAATGAAAGTGAAGGAAGTAGCGGAGGAATAGGCGTATTCTATTACAACACACATGAAATTATGGTAACAGGTGGTACGCCTCCATACAGTTACAATTGGTCTACCATTGGGTATGTAAGACATGCAATTCTAGGACTTGGAAATATCCGTGTTATTTATGCTGATGGAGCTTCTTGGAGTGTGACTATTACTGATGCCAATGGCTGTACAAACAATGACGGTTTAGTATTTGGTAATAATGATGTAAATGGGACTAATCCAATTCTTGATATAGATAATGTAGATGTGACACATGGTACTATTAGTAACCCAACAGGTGCTATTGATATTAGTGTGTCAGGTGGTGATACTTCTTGTGGTGACTATACTTATTCATGGAGTAATGGAGAAACTACGGAAGATGTTAGTGGACTTCCTAGAGGTTGGTACAGTGTAACTGTAACAGACTGTGCAGGTGCCACAACTGAAACATGGGTTTGGTTAACAACTAGATTGACATTTGGTGGACGTGGTAAGTTAGCAAATAATGCTATTACAGCTTATCCAAATCCAACTGAAGGAGCCACTGAAATAACCTTCACCGCTGCTCAAGATGACTTTGTAGATGTATCTATTTACAGCCTTACAGGAGAGCGAATGAGCCAGTTATTTGTTGGAGAAGTTGCTGGTGGTGACAGCTATATGCTTAACTTCAATCCAAACGATGCTCAAATCACACAAGGCGTATACCTCATCCGAATGGAAACACTATCGGGAGATATACAATACACAAAATTGGTGTGGATGAAGTAGAAAGAAGTTTAAATTAAACAAGTAAGGGCAGTCAATTGACTGCCCTTTTTTTGTTTTACTAAACGACTGTTAATCATGGATTTAATATAAAATACTTGGTATTGTTTTTTTAATAAATTATATTTGTCATCTAAATTCCAAGTAAAGTTAGATGAATAACGAAGTAAAGATGAAAAAATAAATTTGACCATTAATGGTTGAAGTTATTTATTCTTCTTCATTTAGTAACCTATGATACTAAAGAGGTTGTCTATTGATACGATAACATAACCGTCCATTTCCAAAGTCCTTAGTTTTTAACATTGAAAGAACAAAAATGCGTTGTTATATATACACCTTTTTGGCTTGTTTTTTTGTATTGCTAAATAGCTCTTGTCAAAAGAAACCAATTGAAATTGAAGGGATTAAATCGTTAAATGTTGGTGAATGTATCAATATTTGGCAAGATGAAGTAATCATTGATGATGAAGAAACCTTTAAGAGCATTATCGAATATAAAAGCACGCGCGGCAACTGCTTTACCTACGAGCTTCCAGAAATAGACTTTACCGAAAGAACAGTACTAGCCAGAAAAACGGCGGTAGTTGCTTGTGATATTTTTTACGAACAACAAGTACAGGCCGATCTAGGACGGAAAGAATATATTTATACCATTCGTATGACTCCTGCCCGAGAAGAAGAGTGTGTAGATACCTTATTTAGTGGAAATTGGATTAGCGTACCCAAATTACCCGCCAACTATAATGTCCGTTTTGTAGTAGAAATGATAGAGTGATGTTACTCCTCCTCTTCTTCTGTTCCCGCCAATGTCCTCGCTGGTGGAGGTATAGACTGACAAAATTCCACTAATACCCCATTACAATCTTTGGGATGAACAAAGCACACTAGCTTATTATCTGCCCCTCGTTTAGGCACATCATTCAATAAACGAAACCCCTTATCAGTTGCTTCCTGCATAGCAGCCTCAATATCATCAACTGCATACGCAATATGGTGCATACCTTCCCCCCGTTTTTCAATAAACGTTGCAATCGCACTATCGGGTTTTGTTGCTTCCAACAACTCAATTTTTGTAGTACCCACCATAAAAAAAGAAGTATTCACCCCCTCACTTTCCACTGCCTCCATTTTGTAAGGAGCTACCCCCAATAATTGAGTATATGTTATATTGGCAAGGTCTAAACTTTTGACCGCAATACCAATATGTTCCACTTTCTCGAACATCTTATTTGTTTTATTGTTAAACCTTATTAACCTAGCTTTTTATCTTATTTAGAATCTTTCTAAATAAATCAACTTTTTAAAAGATAAATTGTTAATTTTGTAGATTCTAAACAGAAACTAAACAATCACCAAACGTATGACCTCCGTAAAATTACCTATTTATTTAGATAATAGTGCCACCACTCCCGTAGATCCACGAGTTGTAGAGGCAATGATCCCGTATTTTACCGAAAAAATGGGAAATGCTGCCAGTAGAAACCACCCTTTTGGATGGGTGGCTGAAGAAGCTGTTGATTATGCTCGTGATCAAATCACACAACTTATTGGAGCAAAAAGCTCTAAAGAAATCATCTTTACTTCTGGAGCTACCGAAGCAGATAACCTCGCTTTAAAAGGAGTTGCAGAAATGTACGCTCGAAAAGGAAATCACATCATCACCACCAATACCGAACACAAAGCAGTTATTGATACTTGCAAAGTGCTTCAAAAGAGAGGAATTGAAGTGACTTTCTTAGAAATTAAAGAAGATGGCTTAATTGATTTGGAGGAGTTACGCAATGCCATGACCGATAAAACGATTTTGGTATCAGTAATGATGGTCAATAACGAAATTGGTGTCATCCAACCGATCAAAGAGATTGCGAAAATTGCACACGAAGGAGGAGCCTTATTCATGACAGATGCCACACAAGCGGTAGGCAAATTGCCAGTCAATGTAAATGAAATGGGAATTGACCTCATGGCATTTACTGCCCACAAAATGTATGGACCAAAAGGAGTAGGAGCCTTGTATGTACGACGCAAAAATCCACGAGTAAAAGTGACCGCACAGCAAGATGGTGGTGGACACGAGCGTGGAATGCGTTCTGGAACTTTAAATGTGCCTGGTATCGTTGGTTTTGGAAAAGCTGCCGAAATTTGTCGCCTAGAGATGGATAAAGATATAGCACACGTTCGCAAACTTAGAGACAAACTAGAAAGCGCGTTATTAGAAATGGAAGAGTCGTACCTCAATGGACATAAAGAACATCGTACACCATACCTTTCTAATATCTCATTCAAGTATGTAGAAGGAGAAGGCTTAATGATGGGCTTTAACCAATCAATAGCTGTTTCTTCTGGTTCTGCTTGTACCTCTGCATCACTCGAACCATCTTATGTGCTCATCGCACTTGGTTTAGATGATGAGTTAGCTCACTCTTCTATTCGTTTTAGCTTCGGGCGTTTCAATACCGAAGAAGAAGTTGATTATGCTATCGATGCAGTCAAAAAAGCAGTCAATAGAATGCGTGACCTTAGCCCACTTTGGGAAATGTACAAAGATGGTATCGATCTAAGTACTGTAGAATGGGCAGAACACTAAAATAAAATTATCAAAACTAAAAATAAACAATCATGGCTTACTCAGATAAAGTCTTAGACCATTACAATAATCCGCGTAACGTAGGTACTCTTGACAAAGAATCTAAAACAGTTGGAACTGGTTTAGTAGGAGCTCCTGAATGTGGTGATGTAATGCGCCTTCAAATCGAAGTAGATGACGAAACAGGAATGATCAAAGATGCTAAGTTCAAAACCTTTGGTTGTGGATCTGCTATCGCTTCCTCCTCTTTAGCTACCGAATGGCTCAAAGGAAAATCAGTTGACGAAGCACTCGCAATTGACAACATGACAATTGTAGAGGAGTTGGAGTTACCACCCGTAAAAATCCACTGTTCTGTTTTAGCAGAAGATGCGATCAAAGCTGCTATCAACGATTATCGAGTAAAGAATGGAATGGAAGCAATAGAAGAAGAAGAAAAAATCGTTCACTAGAACAAAACTCCCCTCCTCGGAGGGCTGGGGCTGGGTTAACAAATAAATAGTTGCACCCACTGTTTACTGGAAACGCTTTTAAACATTTTATAATGATTCTAATTAGTGATATTGCCAAAACAAAAGTCGAAGAACTTCGAGACAATGGTTCTATAGCAGAAGACTACTTCCTACGGGTTTCCGTAGTAGGCGGTGGCTGCTCTGGACTCACTTACAAACTCGATTTCGACAATGAATCCAAAGCCGACGATCAAGTATTCGAAGATAAGGGGATCAAATTAGTAACTGATCTCAAAAGCTTCTTATACCTTTGTGGCACCACCCTCGATTTCTCTCGTGGACTCGAAGGAAAAGGATTTCATTTTGTCAATCCCAACGCAGTACGCAATTGTGGATGCGGAGAAAGTTTCGCGGTATAGAAACAGCTATCTATTAGCCAATCATCCTGTTATTCAATCACCCAGTCATCATTTGCTGGGCGTGCCGCCAATAAAAAAAGTGCAATTATTTGCTTCCGCCAGCGTCCTCGCTGGTGGCAAATAATTGCGCTTTTTTTATTGGTGTCGGGCTATCCGTTTGTAGTTGTTTCGTAGCAGCTTGTTCGGCTACATGTCCTAGCAGTGTCTTCCGTTGTCAGCCCTGCTAGGTCAAGCCTCACAAAAGCAGCTACTTCACCAAGCTACCACTTCTATCCCTCACGCGAGACAGTTGTTGTGTTGTTGTGGGATTGTGTTGTTGAGTAGCGTTACGCACTCATTTCTTAGCTGCTGCCAGCGTCTTTGCTGATGGTTTTCACGACAAGTTTCAACGGCTAGGCTGAAGTCGAAGACGAATCTTATATGTACTCCATTTTCCTCTTTGATCCTTTTATGAAAATACTTAAATGTTCTTTAACTTCTTTTATGGTTCAAAGAAAAACGGCTTGCCTTTTTCCCTTCATTATATATTGTATATTTTGTAATGAATCTTTTTTGCAAAGGTATAACGCGAAGATTGTACTAGGTGCGATGTGCGACGGAAGTATTTTTAGCCTTCATTGTATATGGTATATTTTGTAATAAACTGTTTTTTGCAAAGGTATAACGCGTAGGTTCTTATATAATTATTACAACATATCAAATATAAAATCAAGCAGTAATAACAATAAAAGAAATTGTTATGTATTGTTTTGAAAAGCTATTCATTTATAATGGCTTGTGTATTTTTTTAAATAAAATATAATGCTTTGTTGGTTTGTTTTTTGTGGGAAATAACAACAAAAGAAAGACACAGTAATATTTATTTGATTCTTTACTTATTGAAAAAACATTTAGAAAGCACAAAAAAAAACCGTATTTTAAGAAAGCTTTTTCTACTACCTATTAAGCCTCTGTTACATGATGACTATTTTAACTTATATTTTAGGAGCTATAGCCATCTATTTGATACTATGTCTCATTGTTTATTTTACACAAGAGCGATTCATTTTTCATCCCGAACGCCTACCAGACGATTTTAAGTATCAATACGAATATCCCTTTGAAGAAATCAATATAGAACCCGAACCCAATGCGGTTATTAACGGGCTACACTTTCGTTTGCCTCGCTCGAAGGGAGTGGTCTTTTATTTTAAAGGAAATTCTCGTAGTGTAAAAGGCTGGGGGAAATTTGCTCGCGATTTTCTTGGAAAAGGATATGATTTCTTTATGATCGACTATCGCGGCTTTGGAAAGAGTAGAGGTATTAGAACGGAACAATCTATTTATGATGATTGTGAAATAGCGTATGAACACCTAAAAAGTTATTATCCAGAAGAGCAAATTATCGTATATGGCCGCTCCATTGGTTCTGGCTTTGCGACACGTACCGCCAGTTTATACAAACCTCTCAAGCTTATATTGGACTCTCCTTATTACAGCTTTATAGACCAAGCCAAGCGATTTATTCCATTTTTGCCTGTCAAATGGTTATTAAAATACCACATTCGCACCGATCTATTTATGCCGAAAGTAAAGTGTCCTGTTTATGTATTACATGGCACGAAAGATCGACTCATTCCTTTTACTGCGGGTAAACGACTAGCTAATATTGCCAAAGATGGAACGATCATTCCTATAGAAGACGCCCATCATAATAATTTGCCTCGTTTTGCTGCCTACCACGATCACCTGTATGCGATCTTACACGATAAGGATGAACGTAGCTATATTCATAATATGGGCATTAAAGCCTCGTATGATAAATAAGATAGTTAAGGCTCCTTAAATCGCTCTACACTAATCGAATCATACACCGCCAATTCACTAGGTCCAAAACCATCTGAACGCACACCTGCTAAGAGTATATTGCCATATTGCTTGTAATTATCCCACGGAAGCGACTGAATAGCGAGTGTATCGGTTTGATTATAAAAGTAAGACCACCGTTTTACTAAATGCTCCGCCCGATCTACATACACTTCATACTTATTTTGTGGATTATCACCCACATCTACAAAAGTCAATTGTAGCACATCACATTTTTTGCCACCATCACAAGTATCTTCTCTCGCATATTGAAGGGTAACTCCTGTATCTTTCAATTTGTAGGGCAATAGGAGCCAATAGCTATCTCGCCTCCAATAATCGTGCGCATAAGGTAAGTATTTATTAATAGAGTCGGGGTGGGTGATTTCTTCTTCATATCGCCAAATACGTCCTGTTTCAGCCGTATGAATATTGGTCAAATACAACATCGTATCTTGGTGGGAATCAATTCGTAAGTTCCCCGTTTTTTTATCCCACAATACCGTCCGCATCCCAAAGAAATTCCATTCCAAATAGCGAGTTTTGTCCCACTGGTCACGTCCACCCATCGCTTGCATTACTTCGTCGGCAATAGCTACCGCCTTAGCATCCGATCCTTGTTCGTCGAATCCCTCGGCTGGAGGATTGGCAGCTTTGCGCGCTTTGGCTGTTTTTTGTCCTCCCACAAAAGGTATCCACTCCTGCGGATTTTCACAAGCAGGTAGTAGGAAAACACTGAATAAAAGAAGGAGCCACCAATAACTTCGGGACATAAATATGTAATATGGAAATAGAAAATGGAGGTACTTGGTGTTGGAGAAAACGAAAGTACAATTTTTTATTTAATCATTGTTTCAAGTGGAGCAAATTAACCACAGAATTCACGGATTAACACAGATTATAGAGATGGTTGCATAACGCCATTCACTCATTCGCGCAATCACTAACTCATTCATTGTCTTGCGTGAGGGATTGTAGTGGTAGCTTGGCGAAACAGAAGCCTTGTGAAGCTAAGACTAGCAGGGCTGACGGAGGAAGACACTGCTAGGCGAATAGCTGAACAGGCTTATGTGAGGCAACTACAAACGGAAAGCCCGACCAAGCCGCAGTGCTGTAGCTGAGCTTGTTCAAGCGTCTTCGCTTGAACCTCGTAGTTGGGCCGCATTGCGGCTTGGACACGCCCAAATATTAATTATTGAGTGCTTGGTTTGTTGGGTTATTGTTGGTTACCTTACACAATCCCACAATCCCACAATCCCACAATCCCTAAAACAAAGCCTTCATAATGTTCTGTACAGGCGTGACGTTACTCATCGTATAAAAGTGCAGACAAGGAACACCATGTTCTAAAAGCTCTTTGCATTGTTGCGTCGCCCATTCTACACCTACTTGTCGAATAGCCTCTTTGGTGGTACAAGCCTCGACAGCATCCACTAAGTCTTCGGGCAAATTGACATGGAAAATACCTGGCAAAATCGTGGTATGTCGGGCAGTAGTAAGTGGTTTGATACCTGGAATAATAGGCACATTAATACCTATATCTCGGCAATTTTTTTCGAATTCAAAAAACTTAGAATTGTCGAAAAACATCTGTGTAACGATATAGTCGGCACCCGCATCTACTTTAGCTTTGAGACGTTTTAGATCGGCGGTTGTATTAGGTGCTTCATAATGTTTTTCGGGATACCCTGCTACTCCAATGCAAAAATCTGTTTTGGTCGCATTGGTAAGGTCATCTTCAAGGTATTCCCCATTATTGAGTTTCACTACTTGTGAGACTAGTTCGACAGCATTAGCATGTCCGTGTTTGTCTGGTATAAAACGTCCATCGGTTTTATCTGGATCACCGCGTAACAAAAGCACATTATCAATGTCGAGGTAATTCAAATCGACTAATGCATCTTCCGTTTCTGTTTTGGAAAAGCCACCACAAAGTAAGTGAGGTACAGCATCGACTCCATATTTGTAGCGAATAGCTGCACAGATACCTACTGTTCCTGGGCGTTTACGCGTATAAATCTTTTCAAACATCCCGTTTTCACGTTGTTTGAAACGATATTCTGCTCGGTGATAGGTAACATTGATGAATGGCGGTTTAAACTCCATGAGTTTGTCTAAAATACCATATAACGAATGAATACTTTTTCCTTTTAAGGGAGGTAGGATTTCAAAGGAAATAAGTGTTTTGCTGGAGTCGGCAATATGTTCGGTTACTTTCAAGGGATTTACTTTTAGGTTTCAGATTTTGTTAGAGACAAGGCATGCCTTGTCTGTACAAATCGGATTAGGCTCTAATAATTTGAAATGCGAAGGTACGTATCTATTTGATGAAAAACCAACAACTATAAATCAACTTTGTTGACTAAGACCCAAACTTGGGTTTGACGCCCTTTATCGTCGGTACAAGAGATGTCTACACGCCCCGCGGGTGGATCAATGAAAACAGGCTCGGAGGCGAGGCTTGCTTGATGAAATCGTTTGTTAACATACCAAAATACCTTATCTACATCGCTACTTACTTGGCAACTAAGCATCAACTGTTGGGTATCCTTTTTTTCGACATAGTATTCGAGAGAATTGACAGGGGAAATGATTTTGGGCGCGCCTTCTGCAAATAAGCGTTCACATTTTGGATTGTGTATGGGGATGGCTTGATAGTGGACTTGGTAGTTGTCGTAGTAGGCACGTATCTCAGGACTATAATTGGGGAAATGCGCTTTTTTATAGCCATTGAGCGGTAAGCAGGAAGTACAGTAAGCCATCGTGCTATCAGGAGTGATATATACTTCTTTGAGGTGCTGACATAGTTCATTACGAGACGTGGTAGGGATATAAGCATCTATCACTTGATCTTCACAAAAATGATTGACTGATAAGCCACTTTGAGAGCAAACAAGGCGATAATCTAATTCTTTAGGTGGATCATACCAATCTTTGGGAGCATTATAATCTACCTCATTGAAGATATTAAAAAGCAACGGAGCCGCAGAAGAAGCACCACTTAATTCGGGTACACCTTTGGCAGAGAAGTTTCCGACCCATACTCCAATGGTGTAATGCTTATTATAACCAATACTCCAAGCATCTCGACGTCCATAAGACGTGCCTGTTTTCCAGGCTACTTTGGGTAAGTGGGCACTATTATGCCATTCAACAGGTAAGTCGGGACGAGTAAGTTGAAGGAGAATTTCGGTAGTCATAAAATTGGCAGAAGGGCTTAGAATTTGTTTTGAAGGATGGAGGGATTGAGGGATTGAAGGGTTGGGGGAATGGGTGTAGCGGATGGGGTGTAGTTGTCCTTCTTTGGCGAAACTGCTATATAGTTGCGTCAATTCTTCAAGGCGAACACCACAACCTCCAAGTGCCATTGCTAAGCCTAGTTTATTTTGGTCTGATTGAATTTGTCTAAATTTGGCGCGCTTCAAATAGTCGATAAAAGTGGCTGGCCCAATTTGGTTCATCACCTTTACCGCTGGAATATTCAAAGAATTAGCAAGCGCGAATTCGATGCTCACTTTCCCTCGAAATTTTCCATCATAATTTTCAGGAACATAGCCCGAAAAATTAGTGGGGACATCACTAACGATATGTTTGGGAGTAATAAGTCCTTTGTCAAAAGCAATACCATACAATAAAGGCTTGAGCGTACTACCAGGAGATCGAACAGCTCGAATACCATCTACTTGTCCTGCATCGGCAGCATTATTGAAGTCGGCAGAACCAACATAGGATACCACTTCCATAGTACGATTGTCGATGACTAATACCGCTGCATTTTGAATACGCCAAGCCCGCAATTGATTGACATGCTGTTTGACTAGTCGTTCTACCTTCTCTTGTTGCTTTAGATCAATAGTGCTATTGATGATGGCTTTATTAGGATATTGCCGTTTGAGGCGATAAGCTAGATGCGGTATTTTTTTGGGAGCATCAAGGCGGTATGCTGTCAGGGGTTCTTCGAGTGCATCGGCAATGAGTAAGTCATCAAATAGATTCCCTTCTTGGAAGTGTTGTAGCCATTTATTACGTTGGGTAACGATATATTCATTGTGCTTCCCTATCCGAAGGGAATTGGGGCGATTGGGTATGATGGAGAGGGCAGTGACTTCTGCTAGACTGAGGTGATTAGGAGCTTTGTTGAAGTAGAGTAGGGCAGCCGCTTTAATACCTTCTATATTTCCACCATAAGGAACATGATTGAGGTACATTTGTAAAATCTCGGTTTTGCTGAAATGCCATTCGAGTTGCATTGCTCGAAATACTTCGATCAATTTACTACTGTAAGTACGTTGCCGTGGTTCGAGTAAACGGGCCAATTGCATGGTAATGGTAGAGGCACCAGAAGTGCGTTTACCCTTGACAATATTATTAAAAGCTGCTCTACCAATGGCAATGGGATTAACCCCTGGATGGTAGTAAAAGTATTTATCTTCTTTGTATAAAATGGCTTTTTCAAGTAGCGGACTGATTTCTTCTGGGAGGGCTTTCATGCGCCATTTATCATCTTTGGAGAGGAAGGCGTGTGCGGTTTTGCCTTGTTTGTCGGTGATGACAGTAGCGTAGTCAATGTGGGAAGGAGTAGGGAAACACCAGTCGAGTAGGAGAAAGGTAATAAAGAGAAGGAGTAATATTCCTAAACTGTGTTTCCAATAATGAGTGATATAGTGTTTAATTTTGTGCAAAAAGTATAATTTTATTTTTGAACCATTAGGTAGAGACATTGCGTGCAACGTCTAACTTGATCCATTAACATCTCAACACTTCTAAAGAGTTCCGTATATGTCATATGATGAAGGTTATATTAAATATCAGTGCGAATGGACGCCAAGCGAACCATTGCCCATGTCTTATCTTAAACAACTAAATCATTGGCGGCAACGCATGTATAAAGCAGGTTGGATAGGTTATTATGAGGAGATGAAAGTGGGTTATGGAAATATTAGTCGGCGACATCCAGATGATAAGGAGCAGCTGATAATTAGTGGTACACAAACGGGGCATTTAGAACAACTTGATGCTTCGCATTATTCGTGGGTACATCAGGTGAATATTGAGGAAAATAGTTTGAAATGTAAAGGACCCATTAAAGCTTCTTCCGAGTCGCTCACCCATGCAGCTATTTACCAAATAGACCCGACATGTGAAGCAGTGATTCACATTCATTCAAAGGAATATTGGGAAAAATTGATGCATCGAGTACCTACTACAAAAAAAGATGTGCCTTATGGAACAGCTGAAATGGCGTATGAAATGTGGCGATTATATCGAGAGAGTAATTTAGCGGCTTGTAAAATCGTAGTCATGGCAGGACATGAAGAAGGGATCATTAGTTTTGGGGATAGTTTGGAAGAGGCGGGAGAAGTGTTGTTTCAGTATTTGATATAAAAGATAATTACCGATACCAATCCTCATTTTTCTTGTAAAGCGGAAATTTTTTCACCACTTCTGTATTCAATTGCCCATACTCATTAAATACAAACTTAGATACTTTGATGTCAATACGACGAGCGTGTGCCATTTGATAGTCTAGTTTTAGCAGGCGATGTACCTCTGTAGTATCAATCTCTACACCTGGAATATCTAAAAGAAGAGAGTTCTGATGTCTAGAAGCTATTTGTACAATATTGCCATTAGAGTAGTCATAGGTTTTGGTATAGTCGTATTTGAAATGATAATAGGGATACAGAATATCACGCATCAGATCAATTGGTCCATAGAAAGGTTGCGGTTCATTTCCACATCTAAAATACAATTCTCTTACAACTAAATAAAGGGTATCTTCGCTGATTGGAGTTTCACTATAGATTACCTCCATAATCCTGTCTTGGAGTTGAACAGGATTAGCAACATAGCGATCACGGTTTAAATAGCGAATAAGGAAAATACTAGCTATAAATAGAAGGAGTATACAAACCAATAAAAGAAAGACTTTCTTCATATTAAGATAGCTTCGAAAATAATGCCATTACCTGATGGGCGGGGGAGGAGGTGGTGGATTTTTAGCAGCTGCAAAAAAGTCTATCTCAGGATCATCAGCAAAGATGGTCAATATTTCTTCCCACAATACCTCTTCTGATTGGCGACGAGCGCGTGGTTTTATCAAGTAACGAATACTCAATGCAATTCCATTATCTTTTGCTTTCGTATACACAATAGGCGTCAATTTGCTATACATCAACATATATTTACCCGTACTATTCGACAAGGCCTTTTGTGCGTCCCTTACTTCTTTTTCGGTATGTTTATTTATAAGGTCGGTCAATAATCGTTTAGCCTTCTTCCAATCACTCTGATAACTCACCATCACCGTCAATTCATTCCAGATATAGCCAAAGCCCTCCGTATAATTGGCTTGATACTCACTAAATACTTTCGAGTTAGGAATATGGATAATCCGCCCTGTACTCTGATCGCCATCCACCCAATTACCAATCTCATTGATGGCAAACTGAAACAATCCAATATCAATCACATCACCCGCTGCATTGCCAATTTGAATACGATCACCCATATTAAAAGGACGTCGAAAAATAATAAAAGCCCAACCTGCTATATTCACAATAGGTTCTCGTAAAGCCAGCGCAATACCCGCCGAAAGTAATCCCAAATAAGTCGCCAAAGACTGCATTCCTTCAAACCAAATCCGCCCGATCATAATAACACCAATAATGAAGGTGACATAGTTTACCACATTGCGCCAGCGGTAGGTCTGTCGCACATCATCATTAAAACGATTAATCAGTTTGAGAAGTAGCTTACGGATAATCAACAAGACCACAAAAATGATCACCGACTCCATAATGTTCCACTGAGTCGCCTCTTTGAGTCCTGTATAGGTGTTAATCCATTCGGTAATTTCTTGCATGGGGCAAAGATAGGGAAAATAGGGAGGATATATGAGAAGTAATATGAATGATTGACAACAAGTCTATGTTATAAAATGATAGTTTTGTAACGGTTTTTTCTCTTGAAAGTGGATTTTCTGAATGAAAAAGGTTACTTTTGGTGGTGTTGTGACGATTTTTTCGATAAAAATTCAAAGTTTATGTTAGTTCGTTTTGTTACTTCAAATTTCCTTTCCTTTAATGAGGAAGTAGAACTTAATATGATCGCAGCCTCCTTTAAAAGCCATCGGCAGCATCTTTATGATTCAAAGGTAAAGGTGTTAAAAGGGGGGGCAATATATGGGCCTAATGGTTCAGGCAAGTCGAACTTAGTAAAAGCAATTGAGTTTTTCAAAAATATGGTTGCAGCAGGAGAATTAACTAAATCTATAAATGATTATAAATTTAAACTAAATGCTGATAATAGGGATAAACCCACTTTATTTGAATTCGAGTTTCTTATTGATGGTTTTTTTCCAGTTAAGCAAATGTATGTTTATGGAGTAGAGATAAATGGAAGAACTATTTTGGCAGAATGGTTATACAATACACAACCTGATAAAAAACCTCAAATGATTTTTGAGCGAAAGTGGAATCAAGAAAATGGAATACATGTTCAATTTGGAAAAGGGTATAAAAAAGAATCTAAAAAATTTACCTTGTTGGTTGAGTTATTAGAAGAAAACCTTCTTAGACCACATGAGTTATTGTTGGGCAAGTTAGATATATTAAAAGATGTTTTAGAAAAAATAGGTGCTGTTACCCTAAAAAAGGTTTGGGAATACATTGCAAAAAAAATAGTTGTTATACATCCAAGTACAAAATTTCATCAATTAATACCCCTCATCTCTACTAATGAAAAATTTAAAGAAGAAATAAATAAATTTTTAAAGGCCTTTCAAGTAGGTATTCAAGAACTAAGAGTAGAGAAAAGTACCTTTGAACAGTATTTTAGGGATTACAGTTCATTTGAAAGGCAGAAAATCATAGATCGTTTAGAAAATACTCCCAACGGTAAAATATTAGAAAATACACCTAATGGAGAGGTTTTGATAGAGCGAGAGGATGAGCGGATTGTTGTTAAATGGGTTATGGCAATTCACAAAGACAATAAAGGAAAAAAAGTCCCATTCTTATTAACTTCTGAGTCAGATGGAACGCGGAGACTCATTGATTTTTTACCGCTTATGGTGGGATTGTTTTATAGGACTAAAACAACTTTTATTATTGATGAAATTGATTTAAGTATTCATCTAAAGCTTTTATATACAATCGTTAAAAAAATAATGGAAGAACAACATACAGGAGGACAGCTAATTTTTACGACACACGAATCCCAATTATTAGATATGGACATATTTAGACCTGACGAAATTTGGTTCATGGAGAAAGATGTACAATCAGGCAGTTCTCAATTATATTCACTAAGCGAGTTTAAGCCAAGAACAGATTTAAACATTCGAAAAGGCTATTTAAATGGGCGATTTGGAGCCATTCCTTTTACAAAAGAACTTGAAGAAATAACAATCAATAATGGGATTCAAAAATAGAGGATATAAAAGAGATATAGAAGATGATCTAGTAAGGGATTACAAGTTATTTGCGATTGCTTGTGAAGGGAGCAAAACAGAACCTCAGTATTTTAATGTTTTTAGGCATTTATCAAGAAGAATAAAAGTGGATGTAATAGAAGAGGAAGGAAAAGAGGTATCTAAGACAGAATCTAGTCCAAAGTGGGTTTTAAATCGGTTGACCTCTTACATCGAAAAATACGATTTAAAAGATACAGATGAATTGTGGGTTGTTATAGATATAGATAAATGGAAAGAGGAGGAAATTAGGAAAGTGGCTTCTCATTGTAATGATTACCCAAATTGGAATATAGCGATTAGCAACCCTTGTTTTGAGGTTTGGTTATACTTTCATAAACGCAAGAATATTACTAACTCTTCTTCTGTAACCTGTAAAAATTTCAAAACTGAAATTTCAACCTTTACTAAAAACGGCTATAACAAATACCAATATATCTTGTCGTTAGAAGATGCCATTCGGAATGCTAAACAAGCGGATTCCAATAAAAACCATTTCCTTCCAAAAGAAAAGGAGACAAAAGTTTATTTACTTATCGAAGCTATGTTGACTATCGTGAAACCTGATGAATTAGATCGATTTTTTAAAGAAGTAATACCTAGACTTGCAAACGGAGAAGCAAAAATTTAATATTTTTTTATGGGCGTATCCAAGCCGCAATACTACCACCCGCCCGTTCATGCGTCTTCGCATGAACTAAACGGATGGTAGCACTGCGGCTTGGTCGGGCTATTCGCTTGTAGTTGCCTCGTAGACAAGGTATTCGGCGAATACGACTAGCAGTGTCTTCCGCTGTCAGCCCTGCTAGTCGTGCCTCATTACCTTTCTACTTCGGCAAGCTACCACTGCTATCCCTTACGCAAAAAACGATTGAACGATTTACGATTAAACGTCCGACGTTAATCGTTTAATCGTCGGACGTTTAATCATGAATCGTTCAATCGTTTAATCCTTCCTAAACCGACACCTTGTCGTCGTACCAATCCAACAACCAATACGGAAACTATCCCCTTGTTTTAGTTGGCGCATAAACCCTTCTGAAACTAATGGGAAGTACTGTGTATAAGTATTGATACTCTTGGTAGCTTCGGCACTAAACGAAGGGTCAATGTCTTTGGCTTTTTTCCACATATCGCAGGCAGCCCAAGAAACTACCTGGCTATCCCAACC
>JAHDHP010000059.1 GCA_020631245.1 Bacteroidota bacterium
GTATAACTAAATAATGTTTTTTTCAACTAAAAGTTTAGTTTTGTGGACTAAAAACTTCTTTTTAACATAAATTAAGAAAAATAGAAGGTTAAAACGCACAAAAAAACCCGAAACGATTGTTTCAGGTCTTTTCTTTTTAATTAGTTATAAAAACAGGCAGCTAATTATATCAAATAGTTGATATAGTTAGTGAGTGTGTGGGTGTCTTAATTCAGAATGTAGACAAAAGAGCAATGTCTAATTAAGCTTCAGCAGGGTTAACCGATACAAAGGTACGATCTTTACGTCCTTTATGAAACTTAACAGTACCTTCAACTTTAGAGAAGATCGTAAAATCTTTTCCCATTCCTACATTTTCTCCAGGATGAAATACAGTTCCTTTTTGGCGAACGATGATATTACCAGGAATAACAAGCTGACCGCCATAAATTTTGACACCACGTCTTTTACTTTCCGAATCTCTACCGTTTCTGGAGCTACCTTGACCTTTCTTATGAGCCATAGTTGTAAATTTAACAATTAAAAATTATAAAATAGAAGAGTGTGTTCTATCTATAATTATACAATAGAATTAATTTTAATTTTCGTCAATGCTTGACGATGACCGTTTTTCTTACGGAATCCTTTTCTTCTTTTTTTACGGAAAACAATTACTTTGTCTCCTTTTAAGTGCTCTAGCACTTCTGCTTTTACTGATACGCCACTTAAAGTAGGAGTTCCGACACTTACTCCACCATCTTCTCCAGAAGTTAATAATACTTGGTCAAAGCTTACCTCTGAACCTTCTTCTGCTTGAAGACGATGTACAAAGATTTCTTGTCCAGATTCCACTTTAAACTGTTGGCCAGCGATTTCTACAATTGCAAACATAATTCTAAAATTTTCGAGTGGCAAAGGTACGCATTGATTTATTAATAAACAATAAATTTTGCAAAAAACGATCATATTAATGCGACCCAATAGTAGATAGGCTTATGTCTACCTTTGGATAAAGGGAATGTTTATCCTTTTGGTTCCAACTTTACCTAAAATGAGTACAGGCTGGCAGCATAACGCTGACCAGCCTGCCAATCTCCCAAATTTACATTACAAAAATAATAAAAAAGCAAGGGAATACAAAAGAATATGATGATTCCTCATTTGGGCGTGCCCCCATTTTTACAAATACAAATGCCACCAGCGAGTACGCTAGTGGCATTTGTATTTGTAAAAATGGGGTCGGGCTATTCGTTTGTAGTTGGCTTCTATCCACTTGTTCAGCTACCCGCCTAGCAGTGTCTTCCTCCGTCAGCCCTGCTAGTCGAAGCTTCACAAAGTGGCTACTTCGCCAAGCTATCACTACTATCCCTCACGCGTAAGGGCATCCCTTGTGGGTGCCCCCAGATGATTGGATGACGGGATGACTGCATGATTGGATAGGCGTTACGCAGAAATATTATTTTGTTTTTTTGGGAGAAAACTTGTTTTCTCACTTCAGATGATTTTTCTTGTGCAATCACCCAATCACCCTCCTTTCTTCCTCTTTTTAAAGAGTCTAAACCCTTTTTTCTTTTTCTTTTCATTTACCTCTGTCGTCGTTGTTGTACTATTACCACTATCAGTCTCTTTTTTAGGTTTCCCTTTTACACGAGAAGGTATTGTTACATCGGGACCAGGTACCACTGGCTTCGGCTTTGGCGGCCGTGCAGTTGGTGGTGGCGGCGGCGGCGGTGACGGAGCTACTACTGGTGGCGGAGCTGGTTTGGGAGCAGGACTCGGCTCAGCTTTAGGCGGAAGCTTTGGAATACTCGGTGCAGGCTTAGGAGCAGGTTTAGGTTCTGCTTTAGGCGGTGCAGGAGCTGGTGGTGGTTTAGGAGCAGGAGCAGTAGGCTTCGGCTTCGGCGTAGTAGGTATCGGTTTCGGTTTATTCGGTTTGGGAGTACTTGTAGTTGGGCTAGTACTTCCACTTGCTTTTGGTGTTGTAGGCTTACTAGTACCACCTCCTTTGGGTTTGGTATAGGCATCGCTAATACCAAAAGCAGGCTTCTTTTTAGGCTCACTAGTAGTAGCTGCAGGAGTAGTAGTGATAGGCGTAGTAATTGGTGTTTCTACGGCTTGAGTAATTTCAGGTTTTGGTACTTCCTTTGGTTTTTTTGGAAGTAATTCTGGATCTACCCAAATAGGCCGACGAGCTACTCGATAAGGAATTTTGGGGGAGCAATCCAAATCTTCTTCGATAGTAGGGCTAGGCTTTTTAAATTCAGCCTTGCTAATATCTTCAAATTTATTGTCGCTGTATACGCGTTTCATAAACTCGGCATATACAGGTAATGCCATATTCGCACCTTGACCCAATCGAATACTTTGGAAACGTACTCGGCGATCTTGTCCACCTACCCAAGTACCTGCCACTAATTTAGGAGTGACACCTATAAACCAACCATCACTTTGTGATTGGGTCGTTCCTGTTTTTCCTCCTATTTGTTGATCAAACTTATAACGATAACGCAAACGTCGTCCTGTTCCATTATCTACTACACCTTGTAACATATTGATCATCGCATCGGTTACTTCGGTTTTAAGTACTTGTGGACTGCTATATTTGTAGTAACTATCTTTCGATTCAAAAACAGTTCGATTATTACGATCTTGAATTTTTAATAGCATCTTTGGATCTACTCGATAGCCTCCATTTACGAAAGTACTATAAGCAGTAAGCATTTCTTTCAAAGAAATATCAGGTGTTCCCAATGCAATAGTTGGACTTTTAGGAATATCACTGACCACTCCCATTTTACGAGCAATTTCTATGGCACGCCTTACGCCTACTTCTAGCACTACTTGTACAGAAACGGTATTGACCGAATTGGTAAGTGCTCCTCCCATTGAATAACTTCCTCCATAATCACCATCTGAGTTACGAGGCGACCAATTTTGAAATTGTGGATAAGTAATTTTGCTGTTCGGGTAATAAGTACATGGAGAAATACCGTGTTCCATTGCCGCTGCATACACAATAGGTTTGAAAGTAGAACCTACTTGTCTTTTGGAAGTAACGTGATCATATTTGAAGTGATCATGGCTAATAGCTCCAACCCAAGCCTTTACATGCCCAGAATAAGGGTCCATCGCCATAAAGCCTGTATTTAAAAACTTGAGGTAGTAGACGATCGAATCCATAGGAGTCATAACGGTGTCTACTTCGCCTAGGTGCGTAAATACACGCATATCGGTTTTGCTACTAAACGCTTTGTCGATAATACGTTGTGAAGCGTCTCGCGTCTTTAACGATTTATAACGAGGTGAGTTTTTGACAGCTCGTTCTACAATATCTTTCTGATCGCCCCAAGGGTTTTTACCTTCCCAGTGGTCGATAAAATCTTTTTGGAGGGTGGTCATATGCGTACTTACAGATTGCTCTGCGTATTGCTGCATGGTAGCATCAATGGTTGTATAAATCTTTAAACCGTCTGTATAAATATTATACGATTTACCTGTTTTTTTCGATTGCTCTGCTAGTATTTCTTTGAGTTGCGAACGAAGTACTTCTCGGAAATGAGGAGCAAGTCCGTCGCTGTATGATTCGCGGTAGTAATTGAGTTTAAGCGGTTTTGCTTTTAAGGCATTGGCTCTACTAGTAGATAAATAATTGGCTTTTATCATTTGATCAAACACTCTGTCGCGACGTTTGGTAGCACGATCAGGGTGTAAGCGTGGACTGTAATAGGTAGGTGCTTTGAGCATTCCAACTAGTACTGCTGCATTTTCTATAGAAATGTCTTTAGGAGTAGTAGAGAAAAATCGTTTTGTTGCTGTTTCAATACCATAAGCTTGTTCCCCAAATGATACCGTATTGAGATAAAGCGCGATAATATCTTTTTTGGAATATTGTTCTTCTAGACGTCGAGCAATAATAGCTTCTTTGGTTTTATTGATAGGCATCGTTAAGAAGCGGTGTCGCTGACGTGGAAATAAGTTTTTAATTAACTGTTGGCTAATGGTACTTCCCCCCCCAGAACTTTCATCACCTAGTATAATCGTTTTGAAGAGTACGCGAAACATACTACGTGTGTCAACCCCTTCGTGATCGAAAAAACGTTCATCTTCTGTGGCAACAAGTGCTTGAATAATGTTGGCAGAAATGTCATCGTATTGTACGTTGGTTCTGTTTTGGATATAATACTTTCCCAACAACTTATTGTCAATGGAATATACTTCTGATGCAATGGGATTACGAATGGCTTTCAGCTCATCCTGAGTAGGAAGATTGCCAAACATGCCAAAGTATACAGAGAAGTAAAACCCAATACAAGCAAGCATAAAGAGAATAAACAGGATGACCAGCGTTATACCTAACTTTAATAGAAAGGATAATCCTTTTTTGGTAGGATATGGGGTTGTTGGGTGCATATAGATTAATTTTCCAACAGTGAATAAAACGTAAGAAGTATTATTTTAATAACAAATACGTAATAATGCGAGGTTCGGCTTACAATATAATAACTTCACATCAAATACAATAGGGAGTTGAGGAATAGAATTGACAAAGCTAGTGTTTGCACTTTGTTTCTTAATCATTTTACTTGTTATTGACACAAAAAGGATGCTGTTTTTTCAAGTAGATTGATCTTAGTGTCTGTAAAACGATGGGAAAGTGGCCCTAGTTGTGTGAAGTAAGCAAAAAAGCAAGTCGTTTTTTACAAATTACCAAGTGAAAAAAGGTAGAATAAGTTTCCTTGCTATCTATTTCTAGATGTGTTTCACAAGATAATAATACCTCATTTACGTATTTGTAAATTATGACAAATAGGAATGGGAAAGGTTTGGTCAAGCTTCGATGTAGCCTTGATTTATTTTAGATTACTACCTCTAATGTGCTTCGATCAATAATTGCATCATGACGGAGTCTTCTTTGTAGCTAATGCCTGGCATAGAAGACTTAATGGACTGTGTTGTTGAATTAGAAGGGTAAACGAGTTGATGGTTTGGGTTAGGGTTAAATGGTTGAGATGATTCGAGTGCATTTGACTGGTCGAAAGGAGAGACGATTTTAGGGGAGGTTGTAGTTGGGGTGGTAAGTGAAGTGTTCTTTTGGGTAAATAGTTGAAGGCTTAGGAATAAGGCTGCTGTAACGAATAAAAGACTAGTAGCTACTTTATAGACAGGTATGCGCGACTGTAAGAGTCCTTCCATATATTTAGTCCAAGAAGGAGTATGCTGAATAGTAGGACGTTCGGCGAGTAAGTACTGACGTAGTTTAAGGTAGGTTTGTGGACGTGGTTGTATACTTTGTTTGCTATTGGGTAGTTCCTTATTGATTTTTAGAATGAACTGGCGCATTTCTGTATAACTATCACTCGTCATAAAAGAGAGGACATAACTGCGCTCATTTTTATTTAACTCATCAAATGACTTATATTGAAGTAGTTGTTCTATGTCGTATGTATTATTCATCATTGTACGCTAATTTAATACTTGTATGTTGGTGTTTTATCTGTTATCTAAGAGAAAAAATTACTGTAGTTTGGGATTAAACAACTTTAGTTTTTGGGCGAGTTTTCGGAGGGCATGGAAGCTTCGTGATTTGACGGTTCCCTCAGAGCAACCCATAATTTCGCTTACCTTTTTGACGGATAAATCTTCTTGATAACGTAAAATAAATACTTGTCGGTGGGTAGGGCTTAGTTCTTGAATGGCATTTTCGAGACAGGACAAAAAGTATTGATTATCTTCTTTGTGTGAGAAATTGGTGAGAGGGGCACTCAATTGAGTCATATCTTCTAGTGGGCGAAATAACTGTCGCGTTTTTTCTCGTCTTCGGTATTCGTTTTTACACATATTGGCAGCAATAGTGTATAGCCAAGTGCTAAACTTTCGATTAGTATCAAAAGAGTGTGCTTTGTCGATGACCTTCATAAATAGATCTTGGAGGAAGTCTTGGGCTAATTCCTCCTCATTATTGAGCATACGCAGAAAGAAACGCAACATTTTTTTGTTATATCGCTGGTATATTATTTGGAAGGCACGTTCGTTTCCATTAGCAACATGTTGCATTATTTTTTCGTCGCTCCAGTGTTGGTATTTATTTCCGAAAAAGTTCATGTATTTGTTAATGAGTAGAGACAAAGCATGCCTTGTCTGTACGAATGATTGGGTAGATATAGTCTGTTTAGTGTAGCATGATTAACCAAGCATCTTGTTTGCCTGCTCCTTTAGAATTGGTTTGGGCAGCAATAACATAGTTGCCATCACGCAGTTGAATACCCGCATATCCTCGATCTTCTTTCGCCCCTTCAAGACGTTTGTCCCATATTTTATTTCCATCTCGATCTGTTTTCACGATCCAGACATCGCGTCCTACAGGCTGTTTAGCTACTTTCGTTTGGGGAACATTACGCATTTGTCGCCATTCTGTTTTTCCTGTAACAGGATCTGTATGTTTTGCCCACATCGTATTTCCTATTCCTGTATCTGCACTTTCCAATTCCTCTAAATTATTAGCAGTTACTCCTGTTTGTTTGTATTTCGATTGACTTCGATCTTTATATCCTGCATCTCCTACTAGCAAATATTGTTGGTCATTTGTTTGAAAGCTATGTCTAGCAAAATCAAAATCACCATGATTATATTGACGATCCCATATTTTATTTCCGTTACGATCGAGCTGTAACATCCACATACTATGATTGAAATCTTTGGTTTTATCGTATCGTTCACCGACAATATTTAATGATTGATCCGCATTTTCATGGACACTATAAGCAATATCACCACCGAGTGTGCCAAAAGCTTTATCCCAAAGTTGTTGCCCTTGTGTATTGATACGAATGACCCACATATTCGTTGCTAATTGGTGGGAGGCATGATGACCTGAATAACCTACCAGTACAAAGTCTCCATTTTGTGTTTGAGTGAGGGCATTTGCTGCTTCTCCATTTTGTACGTTTACTTGTTTGTATTGTTTTGAAAACTCATCGTAAGCCTTTTTTTGTGGAGGAAGAAGGTCGCCCCCATAGCCATATTCCCAAAGTAGATTACCCTCTAAATCAGTTTTTACCAACCACATTTGTTCACTTCGCTGTCCTGTTGGCGTGCGACTTCCTGCGAGTGCCAATTGCCCATCTTGTGTATATATAATATGCCTGAATTTGCTAATACCCGCTATGCCTAATTGTTTTTCCCAAAGCAGTTGCCCAGTAGTACTGAGTTTAAGGAGCCAGCCATTGGATTGGTAATTATTATTAGGAGTAGTGAAGCCGACTACATAAATGCTTCCATCGGGGCTTTCAACTATATGATGTGCTTGATCACCATTATCGCTTCCTTTCGTCATTTCCCATATGATGTCTCCTTGTTTATTTACTTTGAATACCCATAAGTCGATCGAATTTTTGTGAGTAGGTGTGGTGAATCCAGCAGCGATGATATTGCCATCTTGTGCTTCTATAAGGGTGTTGATGCCATCATTTTCACTATTTCCAAAGGTTTTATCCCATTGAATAGTGGGTTGGGCGGAGAGAGTTGTGGTGATAAGAAGGAGGAGGATTAAATGTGCGAAGTGCGATGTGCGAAGTAAAAATCTTCGCACTTCGCACCTCACACCTCGCACTTGTTTTGCGTGAGGGATAGTAGTGGTAGCTTGGTGAAGCGGGAAGCTAGGGAGGCTTGGACTAGCAGGGCTGACGGAGGAAGACACTGCTAGGACTTTAGCCGAACTTGCTTGCTGCGAACCAACTACAAACGGATAGCCCGACCAAGCCGCAGTACTGTCATCTGTTTGTTGATGCGAAGAGGCATGAATGGATGGGTGACAGTATTGCGGCTTGGGCACGCCCAAAAGATTCGTATGTTGATTTGTTGTTTTCAATTTGGTATTAATAGTTTGTTTTTTCTTTAAAATAGAGCTGGCATTTGTCTAAAAAAAGGAATCATGCGATGATTGCCTGTAAACAGCACTTTGAGCGTTTGCTTGTCCATTTTGCCAAGGGGGAGTTTGTGATCAATTTGAAATTGATAGAGGGCATTTTGGGTCTTTTCTCCAAAAATATTATCAATAGGTCCTGGATTGTAGCCTTGTTTGTAGAGGGCTGTTTGGACATTGATAATGAGGTGTTCTCCTTGTGTATTGTGAATCGTTATTGTTTTTGCTTCTTTGTTTTGTGATTTGTCTATTAGGATATAATAGGGTGGTGTATCAAATAGCTCTTTTACTTCTTCCACTCGATTGATTTGTGTGGCAATTTCTAGGGCTAGTTGTTCAGATTTTTGGGCTTTTTTAAAGAGTTTTCTTGCTTCATAATCGTGTGTAATCAAGATGAGTGGAGGTACGTAGTTGAAGTTGAGTTGGTTGACTAGTTCTTGATTTGGATCAGGAGCGAAATTGACTTTTAGGTAATCCGTTAGAAAGTTTTCTTCGAAATTATTTTGGATAATATCAACATTGTTAATGCGTGTGTCACTATAAACAAAGGCAAGTCCTGTATTAAATAATTTACTACTGAAAGGGGCGGTTAGTTCTTTGGAAAGGGTAGAGGCAAAGTATAAGGAAGTACTTTGTCGGTGCAGGATAATATGTTTGATGATATAGAGTAGACGATGTTCATTTTTTTGGAAAATGACTTCTTCTTCACTAGGGAATGGCGGAATTTCGTTTTCTGTAAGTAATGCGTTGAGGTAGTCGGTTTTGAGGAGGAGTTTGCGATTCATTACAATAATGTCTTTACGAACATTTTTGCCATGTTGAAGGAGCCATAGGGGATAGGTGTCATTTTCTCCATTGGTAATTAGAATTGCATTAGGAGCGAGTCCAATGAGTACATTATAATTATATTGGAGTAATCCTGGAGAGTATTCTCCGCTGTCTAACCATTCTTTACATGTTTTTTGTAGGGCTTTTATATCTCGATTTAATTCTTGTTGGATGGCTTGAGAGAGGTAGTCGTTGGATTTGTGAGAGGGAATGTGGGATTGTGGGAATGTGGGAATGGGGGATTGCGGGAATGTGGGAATGTGGGATTGCGGGAATGAGGGAGTGTGGATTAGGGTTATAGGATTACCTGTCACCTTATTTGGAAAGATGTTTTGTAATAAAAGGAAACTTAAAAGAAGAAAACTATATTTGTACATTCGTAGTGATATTGTGTGAATGACTTTGGTTCTTTTTACACAAGAGTTGAGGAGGGGTTCAATCAAACGGTCATTTTATATAACAGATAAAAGATAACTTGAATAAGATACGAACTATTTTGGATTCAACGAAGTACCATTATTATTTGTTATTATAGTAAAATCATAATCAAAATACTTTAAACAATGAAAAAGATATTAGCAATTGTTGGTTTATTACTCGTAGTAGGCCTATTGATTTATTATTTTGTAGCAGGAATGACTTATAGTGAGGGGAATCGAGCAGGGCAACTGATTAAAATTTCAAAGAAAGGAGTTGTGTTTAAAACCTATGAAGGGGAGTTGAATTTGGGAGATATGGAGATGATGGCGAGCGGCAATAAATGGGAGTTTTCGGTGATGGATGATGCGGTATATGAAGATTTACAACAGTACGAAGGACAAAAAGTTAGTTTGGCTTATCGACAAGTTTTTCACAGTTTTTTCTGGCAAGGAGATACGGAATATTTTGTGGTAGGTGTAGAGCCTTTGGATAGACGAGAGTAAGCTTTTTATATAATATGAATAGGTTATAGGTAAATTAGTCCTTCTTGTGAATCTCCAATCACTCGATGTTGTTGGAGGAGATAACGCTTGGCAGTAAAAAGAGCTAAGGCAGCATCTATGTGGTGCCAATCTGTTATCATTTCTATGTGAAGTGAAGGTATTATATTTTGTTGATTGATAATGGCGCATATGGTTGACATATGCGCTTTTTGCTTTTTATAGCCCTTGTTTTTTAGTTGTAGTTGTTGGGCATGGTAGGAAGGGTATGTTTCTAAGAGCTGTATATGATGAGCTTGCAGTTTAGCTTTTAATTGCATGGCTCTAGCTGTTAATCCTCCCAAAAACATAGGAGACATGGCTTGTAACTGTTGATCACATACTCTATAAAAGTAATTTTGGTATTTTTGCGGCTGTGTGTATACGCCAGGTAAAGAAAGAGGAGCATCAATGAAAGCGATAGATACTTGTAGTTTTTGGAGCGTTTGATAAATAAACTGATCTGCATCTTT
The DNA here is from genome assembly GCA_020631245.1 of Bacteroidota bacterium. Taxonomy (GTDB): domain Bacteria; phylum Bacteroidota; class Bacteroidia; order Chitinophagales; family UBA2359; genus JAHDHP01. The sequence goes on from JAHDHP010000059.1 coordinate 10,161, forward strand.
CCCTTTTTCGACTGCCTGAAAGTGGAGCTTGTTATCGGAGAGTTTTTGATAACAAATAACAGTAGTGCCTGCTTTTTTCGCGCCATAGTCAATGCCTACAATTATTTTCATGATTTAATAGTATAATTAAAATGAGGGATACCTTTTGCCAACGTTTCGGAGAAAATGAAACTCCCATTCAGACTTATTTTGCACCAGGAAGAGTGAATCTGATTGGTGAACATATAGATTATAATGGGGGCTTGGTGATGCCAATGGCAATAGAACAAGGAATTAAAGCTTATGTTCGACCTAGCACTGAACCTGTATTTAGAATGCAAACCTTGCAGTCGGATGGGGAATTGTTGCTTGATTGGACGATGCCTAATTTTGAAAAGCGAAAAGCTGCGTGGCAGAATTATCCTTTGGGGGTGATTGACTTATTGATGCGTAACAACTGGCAGTGGAGTGGGGGGCTGGAAATTTTATTAGAAAGTACCCTTCCCATAGGAAGTGGTTTATCTTCTTCTGCGGCTATTGAAGTGCTTACAAGTTATATTTTGCTCGACCAAGCAGCTGATGAACGCATTAAAGATCGCATACAAATTGCCAAATGGTGCCAAGAAGTGGAAAATGAATTTGTAGGGGTGAAGTGTGGTATTATGGATCAGTTTGCGGTAGCAATGGGACAAGAAGGACAAGCTATGTTATTGGCTTGTGATACCTTAGCCTACCAATATGTGCCCTTTTCTCCCCCTAACTATACCTTGTTATTACTCAATACCAATAAGGAACGTAAACTAGCTGATTCAAAATATAATGAACGGAAGGCTAGTTGCGAACAGGCTTTAGCCCAATTACAAATGGCTTATCCACAATTAGAACATCTTTGTGCTGCTTCGCCCGATGCTTGGAAAGAGCTGTCGGATCATGTTTTGCAGCGTCGCACTAGACATGTGATAAGTGAACAACAACGAGTTGTAGCGGCTAAAGGGGCTTTGGCAAATGGTGATTGGCATTTCTTTGGAAATTTAATGACCGCTTCTCATCGCTCTTTGCAACACGATTATGAGGTAACAGGGAAGGAGTTAGATGCAGTAGTCAATGCAGCTTTGGAAGAGGAGTCATGCTTAGGGGCGAGGATGACAGGAGCTGGATTTGGAGGTTGTGCTATTGCTTTAGTGCGTTCGGAAAATGAACAGGCATTTATAGAACAAGTAAGTAATAAATATCAGGCGGCTACAGGCTTAAATTTATCTGTTTTGGCAAGTCGTAAGGCAGGGGCAGGAGTGGGGCTTTTATAAGTAGTGCGAGGTGTGAAGAAAGACGTTTCTCTTAGTCAAGATTCGAATTAAAAATTATAATAAGTTAAAGTTGGCACAATATCTGAATAATACTTAATCAATTAATGTTTTTCTTGATTGAATGTTTTATTTATGTGGTAACCTTGTAACGTAAGAAAACTAATCCAATGTTTTTTTACTTACAAAATGTAAAACTAAGTCCCCGTATCTATTGATTAGATACGGGGATTTTCTTTTTTTATTCATCACAAGGGATAACATAGTTAGTGATACAGATAGACTAGGATAAAAAAGAGCAAATGCTTTAGTCAAGCTTTTTGCTTGCATTTATTTATGTTTTATGTATACATGCTTGTTGTTTGATGTTTAGTTTTTTTGATTATTGTGTAAGTTGGTGCTTTTTCAGGGTTTTATGTGTTGGGTGATAGTTTTATATTTAATCGTCTAGTTATTAGTGAGTAGTGCGTCAGATTTTGATATTAAAATAAATATACAAGTGCCATTTTTTATATGTCATGAAAATGTCAATAAGGTATGGGGTTTTTGATCTAAATCATTAAATTTGTACAAAGTCAAGATGAAAATAAAACTAATATAATGATGAATGAAATGTAAAGTGTTTTTTTACTGTGTTTAATGAACTGTTAGATCTATTTTTTTGATGTTGTTGTTAGGCCCTTTACTAAATCCCAACCCTGCCTCAATAGCTTCATAATATCCTCAATTTAAAGCCCCCTTCTTCATTGGTCTTTAGTACCTCTTATTTAACATTGCCAAAGTCACTTATTTAAAACATACCAATAAGTTATAAAAATATATAGGTGTGTTAATGGAGGAGTTATATGTCTATACCTTATAAAAAACGAGGGTTGATGTATAATTAACAAGGAGTGTATGTGCACTCATATATGAAAAATAAATAACAGCTACTCTTTACTAATTACTTTAAATTAAAAGTCTATGACAAACCTTACTAAACCGCTCCATGTATGGGGAAGGAGAGATTTCAGTCGATGGAAGTTCTCCTTATTTTATGTTATTGCACTATGCCTTGCCTGTAGTACTATGCAAGTAAAAGGGGAAAGTGCCAACGATTATTGTGCTGAAGCTCAATCCGATTGTTTCGGAGTGAGCTTGTATACTATTACAAGTGATGCAGAAGGCTTCCATTACTGTTTGGATGTATGTAACAGTTGTGGATTTGCTATTTCAAATGTGGCTATTGAATTACCAGCAGGAGTCATCCCTACTAGTCCAATTGAGGGAATGCCTTATATGGGAGATGCCAATTATTATAACATTGAAAGTCCTACGAATAATCCATTTTATTCCATCAAATTTGAAACAGTAGGAGAAGGAGTTAAAGACGGTGCTTGTGATCAATTATGCTTTACACTACCTACACAGAAGTTTATCAAATAATGAATGATTATAAGAGATAGTACGTAATCAAAATAGTTCATTATTAGTGATTCCCAGTCTGACTATTCAGGCTGGGATTTTTTTTATGTTCCAAAGTCGATCACTATCCATTCCTACTAGGTACATTATTGCACATCAAAAAATTATATTGTAACTTGTTTGTTGATCTCTACACTTATAGACTGTCATTATTGTACAGTCAAAACAGCCTATTTAACCATTTATCATAAAGGATTTAAAAAATATAAATAAATATTTTAAGCCCTTTGCTAAGGTTTTTGAAACTAATGGTATAAAAGAAATGAAAGCACTTATAGAGCAAATAAGAAATGGTGATAAACAAGCTTTTGAAACCTTATATCTGCAACAACGACCCATCTTTGTGAATTGGATGAAGAAGAAGTTTGGAGTCTCTAAGGAAGGAGCACTTGACGTTTATCAGGAAACGATGCTAGTTTTATATGAAAATATATTGAATGATAAAATCACTTATTTTTCTAGCAAGATAAACACGTATTTATTTACTTTAGGAAGAAATATTTGGTTAAAGAAGCAAAGAAAGGAAAGTAGAGAAACCTCATTTGTTTTATTAGATAAACAAGGAGAAACGGGAAGCTTAGCCTTCGAAAATGTGGTAGCGGAAGAGGATAGCCAACAGTCTTCAGAACTTGAAGAGGTATTTCTAAGTCTAATCGAAGAGATGAAAGACCCTTGTTATTCGATATTAAAATATACCTTATTGTTTGGTATGTCTGGAAAGGAAATTGCTAAACAATTAGATTACAAAGACGTAAACGTATTGTATATACAAAAAAACAGATGCTTGAAGAAAGTGAAAGCAAGTATCAAATTGAAGTATAAAAAAGAAGATTTTTGAGAAGTTAAACAATCTATCTACAATGGAACAAGATTACACACAGCAGCTAATAGAAAAAGTACTTAATAAAAAAGCAACATTTGCTGAAGAACAAGAGCTACAAGCTATTATAGCAAAAGATCAAACGATAAAAGAACAATTTGAGGAGTTCAAACTTTTGAGAAAGAGCTTTGTAAAAGAAGAGTTAAAACTAACTAAAGATTTGATACTATCCATTGAAGAAAGAGAAGCTGCTCGTATTCCTATGACACAAAAAATCAAGCAGTCCTTTGAAACAATAGAAGAAAAAATAAACCAATCTATAGACGAGTTAGCCAATTTGTTTCTTCCTTTTCCACTATACGAAAAACAAGTATTACAATTTGCTCAAAGAGCTAGTGGTAAGTCAAAACTGCCTCTAAAAACACCACCACATGAAGTAGATTGTCCCGATCACCAATTGTATTTTGAGCTAGAAAACAGATTGAATATAGATGATGAAATAGAAATAGTAATCGAAAATAATGTAGCTGAAGAAGTTGCCGCTTTTGAATTTGAATCAGACACACTACAGTTTCCGCTCAACTTAGCAGATAAAGAATTATCCCCTGGACGTTATTATTGGAAATTTATGGTCAGCGATATCGTATTAATAGGTTGTTTTTTTATAGAAAAAGGATTAATGCCACTAGAATAACCCCGAAGCTATCTTGATAGTGAAATCCTTACAGCTCTCCTCCATACGCCTTCCTTTCTTCGGCTAATCTCCTCTTAGAAACGCTTAATTTTAGAATTGTATTAAAAAGATATTTTTGCAAGCCTGATTGTAAAATATTTGCAGCCTATCTATGTCTAATAAATTCTCATTGGAAAGCGATTAGAAATTTTTATTGAAAAAAAATAACAGCTCATTTGTTTGATAGTCAGTTTTTTATAAATTGGTGTAATTTTTTTGTGTTTTTAATGCTAAGGTTTTTTCCTCGAAAGGTATAAACAAGGTAAAGCAAGTAAAATACAGTTTTTTTAAAAACCTGAAATCTAATTGAATAAAGCTTTTTATTATTGTTTTTGATACTACACGCTAATGGGCAGACAATAACCAATTGTCTGCCCATTTTTTTTTATTATTCCCACATTCTCTCATTCCCACAGTCCCCCATTTTCTGGGCGTGTCCCGCATTGCGTATATTTTTTGCCGCCCGTTCATGCGTCTTCGCATGAACTAAAAGCGGCAAAAAATATACGCAATACAGGTCGGGCTATCCGTTTGTAGTTGCCTCACATCCACTAGTTCAGCATAGTCCTAGCGGTGTCTTCCGCTTATCTGGACAGTATTTCCTAAAACTGTCTAGTGGAAATCGTAGTCTATCGACTACATTTTATGTAATGCATTGATGCTTGGTTTTAACAAACTACTCACTTGTGGGTATTTGACTACGCAATAATTATTATTTTGTTTCATAAATTGACAAAAAAAATAAATTAGGAGTGATTTTTGTATGTAGTTAACGTCCGACGATTAACGATTGAACGTCCGACGATAAATTGATTATCGGGCAACGTTCTATGGTAAATGATTAATGGGCGACTTTCGCCAGTAAACGTGTCGAACCTTTAATCGTAAATCGTTCCATCGTTCCCGCGTTATACATTTGTAAATACGATTCATTGCAAAATATACGATGTATAATTAAAGGTGAAAGTATCTTCGTCGCACGTTTCTGCGTGAGGGATAGTAGCGGTAGCTTGACGAAACAAACACCATAGGAAGCAAGGACTAGCAGGGCTGACAGCGGAAGACACTGCTAGGACTATGCTGAGTAGGTGGATGTGAGCCAACTACAAGCGAATAGCCCGACCCCATTTTTGCTTTTTTTAATGCCACCAGCGAGGACGCTGGCGGGAGCATTAAAAAAAGCAAAAATGGGGGCACGCCCCAAAAATATAAAAGATAGTCACCAAGTTTGAAACAATATTTTTATTTGTTGTTTTTTGTAAGTGATTGATTTTTAGTTGTTTGTGTGTTTTTTGTTTGCTGCTTCTACTCCTTTGTAGTGAATATTTTTTTCATTTTAATATAAATAAACCATCTTAAAAATAAACGAACTTATGAATTCTACTTAACTTGCAACAAAATTCTAATAAAACTGACTACAGTTATTAGATAGCCAACCTACCCCTTTACTTTTCCCTATTATTATTTAGATACATTCTTCTCCAAATTTGATGTGATTTACATCAGTTCTTGACAGCTATATATACATGGCTGAACAGATGTTTTATGCTTGTATATATCGAAAATAACTAATCTATGCAGTCGAATTTTACAACTACTATTAAAGGGATACTTGGTAAGAAATGGACTTATCTGGTCCCTATTTTTTGTTTACTGATGATGAGCAATTGGGCTTGGGCGGAGACAGAAAATACTTGGGGTATTCAAGAAGATACCCTGCCTCCTATTACTATTTCGGTGCTTGACAATGATTATAATAGTGCATCAACAGTAACTATTCTTTACCAACCCAATAATGGTACTGCTGTAGCAAATGGTGATGGAACTATTACTTATACGGTTGATCCTGGTTATGTGGGTTATGTGAATGAATTGTTTGTATATCGGGTTTGTGAGGACGGAAATCCGAATAACTGTCAGAATGTAGATGTGGTGATTCAAAGTGGCGATGGCACTGACTTTCATGTATGTGAAGATTATTTGGAGGTGCCGCGTTGGAATTCGGGAAGTCAGCCATCTTATACCTTAGATGTATTGGCGAATGACTTCAATGAAGACCCCAGTACCTTGACAATGGTAATTTATCCGATTACAGGAACAGGGTCGGTTCAGGTGGTCAATAATCAGGTGGTATTTTATCCCGCTTATCGCTATACTGGAATTGTAGAATGTAGCTATAGTGTACGAAGTTATACAGGGCAGATTTCAACAAAGAAAATCACCTTTGTAGTAGGTGCTCCTAATACTTTTGCTCCTTCTAGAGATTGCTTGTATGTAGATTGTTCAGATCCTTGTTTCTTTAATGGAAAGGATTTGGATGAAGATGGTGTTTGTGGAGATGTGGATATTTGTGAAGGGGGAGATGACAATGTGGATACGGATGGTGATGGTACTCCTGATTTTTGTGATGATTGTCCGAATAGTGCGACGGGTGATAGTGATGGAGATACCGTTTGTGATGATGTAGATGTTTGTCCTGGTGGTGATGATTTAGTAGATACAGATAGTGATGGCGCACCTGATTTTTGTGATATTTGTCCGAATAGTGCTACAGATGATAGTGATGGTGATGGGGTATGTGATGATGTAGATATTTGTCCTGGTGGTGATGATGGTATTGATGGAGATAATGATGGCGCACCTGACTTTTGTGATATTTGTCCGAATAGCGCAACAGATGATAGTGATGGTGATGGTGTTTGTGATGATGTAGATATTTGTGCGGGAGGAGATGATAATGTGGATACAGATAGTGATGGTACTCCTGACTTTTGTGATGATTGTCCGCTAAGCGCGACAGGGGATAGTGATAATGATGGAGTATGTGATGATGCGGATATATGTGCAGGAGGAGATGATAATGAAGATAGTGATAATGATGGAACCCCTGATTTTTGTGATGATTGCCCACTAAGTGCAACAGATGACGCTGATAATGATGGTGTTTGTGATGATATTGATATTTGTTTAGGAGGAGATGATAATATAGATAGTGATAATGATGGGACACCTGATTTTTGTGATACTTGTCCGAATAGTGCGACAGGCGATAGTGATGGTGATGGTGTTTGTGATGATGTAGATATATGTGCGGGTGGCGATGAT
>JAHDHP010000060.1 GCA_020631245.1 Bacteroidota bacterium
GAAATCTTTTCATGATTGCTTAGTAGTTAATATGTTAAACCCTGTCAAGTTCATAGTGATCCTGACAGGGCCATTCAATGTAGCGTATTGTATTAAATTAGACTAGTTAGTGTAATGAATTAATAATCTCATTTGTGATTATGTAATACTCATAACCTTACTTTGTTTCTAACTCTTTAATTAAGGAATTAATTTCACCTGCGCGACTAGGCAATTCTGCTTCTTGTGCATATAAACCAGCTTTGGCAGCAAAAAACTTACTTTCTACAATATTATCTACCGCTAAAGCATTTTTAGCTTGTTGGAGATAACAAAGACAAAGTCCAGGTTTTTGATCCATCTTTTGGAAGATACGCACAGCAGTACCTATAAAGTGATCCGATTTACCATAATTAGGACGTTTCCATTCCGTACAAGCTACTCCCATTTGGTAATAACAGAAACCTAAGATTTCTTTAGGATTCACATCTGCTCCCCAACGCACTTTGCGGTGGTTGACCATATGGTTAATATGCCGTAATAAACGCTCTCCCATATCGCGATAATTGACCGATACCACTTTCACTAATCCTGGAATTGGATTGAGTTGTTTATCGCGATTATTTTTGGGTTGGTAATTGCGAATCTTATTGAAGATACTACGTTCATTTCTTTTCAAGATATGAAAGATATTATCATAATTAGACACCAAACGCAAGTAACTTACGAGGGTTCTAATATCGGAGGTTCGCATAAAGTTAGACTGGTGAAAGCGAGATTTCTCTATCACATAACTGGCCTTATCAGGCATTTCCAATCGGAAGAAGATATACAACAACTTATTGAAATGATAGATATTGTTCAATTCTTCTTCGCGTATGATAAGTTGCTTTGGAATTTCCCGAAGGAGGTCTTCCAAATGCACATCATCAATTCCCAATAAGCCTGCTGTAAAAATGAGAACGGTAGAATAATTGCTCCCTTCTATCTTTTCAGAAAGAGTAGCAGCATCAATTTGTTGCAATAGGTGTTCTGCAATTTGTGGGTCTGCTTCTTTTATGGCTTGCAATGCCAGCGACATACGCTGGAAGTTGAGTTCTTTAAGATCGGCTGACAATTCGTCGATACTCATTTCACTGACTACCTTAGCAGCACTCTCCTTGTCGAGTTTCTTTAATCTGTTCAAAGTAAAGCTATTTTGCGCGTAAAAATAGATAAAAATATAAGTAAATGCTGCTTTAGCTGCAAGAAACTTTTATCTAATAAAGGAATTTACAATTTTGTTTCCAAAAATAAACAATTCTTCTAAATTCAAAGCAAGTAATGTCAGCTTAATTCATAGTAAATCAACAAAGTGCCTCCTAAAACGGTAATTTTAGCACTTATTTAGCCTAATTCGATGATACTTACCCCTGCTCCTCCATATTGAGGATCTTCATCACGTACAGATTTAACCGCCTTATAGGTTCGTAACATGTCGCGAATAGATCGGCGTAAAATGCCATCACCTATTCCGTGAATCACCTTCAATTCATCTGCATTATACATTAAGCCTTCATCAATTAAATCCTCCACAGCCTTTAGTGCCTCTACTCTTCGTTGTCCTCGAATGTCAATACTATTTTCAAATTGACTTTTTCGTTCAACACTATTATAAAAATTATATCCTGCTTTTTGTTTCTTCTTAATTGGCTCCACCACTACTAGTTCTTTTGTTTTCACCAAGGTCTTTAAGGAGTCAAATTGTACAATACACTTATTTTTACGAAATTCTGTCACTTCTCCTACCTCTCTTCCTGTTCGCAAACGCACAAAATCACCTTCTGCCACGGCCTTCTCTGTATCTTTGTAATATATATTATCCTTCAATATCTCAATTGAATTAGATAATCTTACTCGATCTTTTTGAATTTCTTTCTTAATTTTTTGAATCGTCTGTTTTTCGCCCTTATTTTCTTTCAGCTCTTTAACGAGGTTTTCAAACTTTTTGTTGGAGGCTTGTAACTCAGCTAAGGCTTTTTCTTCTGTTTCTAAAATAATTTTTTTACGCTTTAACTCCAAGTCTCTTTTCTTTACTTCATACTCTTCCAACAATTTTTTATAAGCTTCTTCCTTTTTAGCTGCTTGTCTAACCTTTTCTTCCGCTGCTGATTTCTCTCGCTGGAGCGTAGTTAATAATTCATCAAATTGTTGGTATTGCGTATCTACTTTACTTTTAGCTTTTTTAATAATGGTTTCACTCATACCACTTTTTACAGCCAACTCAAAAGCAAAGGAACTACCTGGTTTACCCGTTTCTAAAATATACTTAGGTGATAAGGTTTTATAATCGAAAGTCATACAACCATTAAAAATACCTGTTGTTTCGCTGGCATAAACCTTTAAATTAGAATAGTGCGTAGTTACTACTCCATAACAAAACTTTTGATTTAAATGCTCCAATACTGCTTCTGCAATAGCTCCTCCGAGTGCGGGGTCAGTTCCTGAACCAAACTCATCCATCAATAAAAGTGTTTTTGCATTGGCTTCTTCGATAAAATGGTGCATATTTCGAAGGCGAGAGCTATAAGTACTTAGGTCATTTTCAATAGACTGTTCATCTCCAATATCCACAAAAATTTGTTGGAAGATAGTCATAAAAGAATGGTCATTGAGTGGAACCAGCAAACCCGATTGTAACATTAATTGTAGTAATCCAACCGTTTTGAGCATCACCGATTTTCCACCAGCATTTGGACCACTAACCAATAAAATACGGTTGGCCAAAGACAATTCAAATGATAACGGAACTGTTTTCTTTTTTAGTGCTTTATTTTTAAGAAATAAAAGAGGGTGGCGAGCATTAAATAATTCTATTTTCTTTTCTCTCGAAATATGGGGCAAATGAGCATCCATATCCCAAGCCAACTGTGCTTTTGCATGTATAAAATCGAAAATTCCCAATAAGGTTTGGTACTCTTGAATATCATTTTTATAAGGACGGATATATTGAGTAAGGACTTGTAAAATACGATAGATTTCTCGTTTTTCGGCGAGTTGTAAGCCTACGAGGTCATTATTGATTTGGAGGGTAACATCTGGTTCTATATAAGCAATACTTCCTGTTTTTGACTCATCGTGAATAATTCCTCTGATTTTGCGTTTATATTCGGCTAATACCGCTAATACACGTCGGCCATTTCGAATACTTTCCACACTATCGGCCAGCCAGTTATTATTTTTATATTCTCTAAGAGATTGTACAAACTGTCGATCTAACTCCTTGTATCGTTGACTAATGCTTTTACGAATACTAATTAACTCTTTCGAGGCATCCGAGCGCACCTTACCATCTTTGTCAATGACCTCTTTTATTTGGTGAAGCAACTCACGACTTACCTTCACCCCATCTAGTAATTTAAATAAGTTGGGGTACTTCTCTTGGCGATCTGCATTAAACTGGAAATAGCGCAATAAGGTATTCGCAGCCTCTAGTACCTTGTATAAACGGAAAACTTGTTCTTCATTCAAGACTGTATTTTCCACTTCCAAGAAACCCAATTCCTCTCGAAGTGACAAATAATTATCTAGAGGAAATGATTGTTCCTCATCCATAATCAACTGCTTAAACTCATTCACTTCTGTCAGTAATTGTTCAATCTTCGCTGGATCAGTCATGACCCGCATTCGCTCTACGTGTTCTTTTCCAAGTGAGCTTTGGCACTTTTCACTTAGTAATTGCAATACCTTATCAAATTCCAATTTCTCGAAAAGGTCTTGCGGATACCGCTTAAAGCGATGTTTATTTTTCTGATAATACTCCATGATCTATCTATATATCAACATTCCTAGCATTTTGCATCGCAAAGATAGGCTTCGTCATTCAAAAAACCATTACACAAACAGATATAGCCCGTGCAAGGTTCCAACTACCAACGTTTTCCTAGCATAAGTTTGATATACAGATTTGGAAAAATAAATTGATTGTCTTCGGTAAGCATAATCGGCACGCGCCCTGTATACACATTTAGCATTACCCCAACTTCAAGGGCTTTTACAAACTCATTGTAACTTGCCCAATCAAATACAAAGGCAAATTTAGCCTGTCCACCTGGTTTTATCCTTACTTTATTCAAGCCATAGGTAAAACCAGAAGCCCCATAGATATAGCGTTCATTGGTAAAAAGAGACCCATTTTCTTCATTAAAACTTTCACTTCGTACATCGAGCACTGAGCCTGGCACATAGTCGTAGATAAGATCGAGGTGATAGGGTTTCAGAATACCTAGCGACACCCCTACTCCATAATACATATGCACCCCTACTCCACTTTTACGTGCTTTTTCGGCAAGGCTTTTCATCCGCCCAATACTCACATTCAAATTATAAAAGCTATTTTCTTTTCCAAACACATAACCTCGTGAAGTAGTACGCCCAGAAGCGTGTATACTTTGCTGGCGAACTTCACGTGGATGTCTTAAATCCATCAACTCAAACTCATAAACCGTTTTTTTGAAAATACTATGTATCTTTACCCAGTGAGCTGCCAGCCCAAAACCATTCGTATGCGCCTTTATGCCAATATTAAATTCTCGCTTGTATACCACATCATCATAAGTGAGATCTGACTTATTGACTTGGCTAAATGCAATACTACTAGATAGCAATAACAGGATAGTAAGAAAAGCAATGATTTTATGCATCGTTGAATCTTTTTGTTTATAATTTGGGCGTGCCCCCATTTTTGCTTTTTCAGATACTTCCGCCAGCGTCCTCGCTGATGGCATCCGAAAAAGCAAAAATGGGGTCGGGCTTTCGGCTAATAGTTGGCTTGCAGAAAAGCTGTTCCGCTAAACGACTAGCAGTGTCTTCCTTCGTCAGCCCTGCTAGTCGAAGCGTCACTACCTTTCTGTACAGACGTTGCGTGCAACGTCTCTACGCCAAGCTACCGCCTCTATCCCTCACGCTAGACAATGACTGGATGAGCGAATGACTGAATGATTGAATAGGCGTTACGCTACAAAAAATCATTACTACTATCTTTCCATCATTAATCGCTAATCGTCGGACGTCGTATCGTTAATCTTTATTAAAAATACTAAAAAATATACAAAATGACTAGTGAAATTGTTTACCAAGGGCAACTACGAACAGAAGCCACACATCTAAGATCGAAAAATCAACTTATAACAGACGCACCTGTTGACAATCATGGTAAGGGAGAAGCCTTCTCTCCTACCGACCTGGTGGCTACTGGTTTAGCAAGTTGTATGTTATCTATTATGGGCATTGTTGCTGGACGCCACGACATTTCTGTCGATGGTGCCAAAGCAAGTGTCAATAAAATTATGGCATCTGGTCCTCGTCGCATTGCTGCGGTGGAGGTGACGATACAAATGCCATCCAATAATTATTCCGATAAAGAAAAACAGCTATTGGAAAAAGCAGCTCGTACTTGTCCCGTAGCATTGAGTTTGAGTGAGAGCTTGGAGCAGAAGGTGGTGTTTGAATGGTGATTGGGCACGCCAAAAAAAGACATAAAAAAAGGAAGTAGACCATTGACAGTTACTAAAATAGCAAAGACAATCGTGTACTTCCTTGTATTAGATCTTAATATACTTATTTTCTAGCAGCTAGGATCGGCTGGCTGTTCGATTTCTACAGGCGGGTTATAGCCTTGTGTTGCAGGACATCCATAACCTCGGTGACAAGAGCTGAAAAGAACAGCTACTAATGCAACAGTTGTAAAGGCTGCTGCCATTTGTTTCATTACTTTTAAACGCATCATAATTATCAATTTTACAATTTTATTTATTATTACTTTATTTTAAAACGCAATCAATAACAAACCATTTCATCAGAAAGTTTTATTATTTCGGAATAAATTTAGTTGGCTTTTTGTTTAATACAATTATAGTGCTAAAAAATACAATCTTAGAAAACTTGACTTATATAAATGGAGCCTAATAATTGTGTTGTATTAACGATTAGAATAACGTTGATTTGCTGTTGTTTGGTATGTGTGCTCCTATTCTTTTAAAAAACCCTATACTTTTTTATGCAGATTCATTTTATTGCTATTGGCGGAAGCGTTATGCATCAGTTGGCGATTGCGCTTCATCGGAAATCGTATACGATTACAGGATCGGACGATGTTATTTTTAATCCAGCACGGGCGAACCTAGAAACACATGGTTTGTTGCCAACCGAAGAGGGTTGGTTTGTGGATAAAATTCATACTGATTTGGATGCGGTAATTTTGGGGATGCACGCTCGTAAGGATAATCCCGAATTATTGCGAGCACAGGAGTTGGGGATTCCTGTTTATTCGTATCCCGCCTATATTTATGAGCAGGCGAAAGACAAAAAGCGCGTTGTTGTAGGTGGTAGTCACGGAAAGACGACGATTACGTCGATGATTATGCATGTCCTTGCTTTTCAGAAGTTGGATTTTGATTATTTGGTGGGGGCAAAGTTGGAAAATTTTGATTATTCGGTGAAGATTACTGCCGATGCACCTATTATCGTTTTGGAGGGGGATGAGTATTTGTCCTCTCCTATTCACCGTACTCCTAAGTTTCATTTTTACCAAGCAGATGTGGCGATATTGAGTGGGATTGCATGGGATCATATCAATGTATTTCCGACGTATGATTTTTACTTGGAGCAGTTTCAACATTATGTAAAATCGCTGGCTGATTCGGCTATTTTTATCTATAATCAGGAAGATGAGGAGGTGGCAAAATTAGCGAAGGATTATACGCATATGCAACAATTTGCGTATCAAACGCCTAGTTATGTAGAAACGGCAGATCATTGGTTGATTCGTTTTGAGGAACAGGATTATCCTTTACAAGTTTTTGGGCATCACAACTTACAAAATATGGAGGCTGCCCGTTTGGCTTGCGCGCAATTGGGTGTTAGTGGCGCAGATTTTTATAGAGCGATGCAGGAGTTTAAGGGGGCAGCTCGACGTTTAGAGTTGTTGGAAGAAACGGAAGATTGTGCTATTTATAAGGATTTTGCTCATGCTCCTTCGAAGGTAAAAGCAACGACGCTGGCAGTAAAACAACGCTTTCCAAATCGACGCTTGGTGGCTTGCTTGGAACTGCATACTTATAGTAGTTTGAGCAAGGCATTTTTGCCGCATTACCACGAAAGTCTAGCTGCTGCGGATGAGGCGATTGTGTATTACAATAAACACACCTTTGAAATAAAACGCTTAGAGATGTTGGATCAACAGGAGGTAGCGGCAGCTTTTGAGCATCCTAATTTGCGCGTTATTACAGATACGAATGAACTAAAGGACTACTTGAAACGTATATCTCTCAAACAAACAAATTTATTGTTGATGAGTTCTGGTAATTATGGGGGTATTGTCGTTGATACATTTGCTGGTGAGTTATTAGAAGTTAGATAAAATACATATTTTTACAATGAATTGTTACCTCTATACCCTATCTATTATTTTTCAACCATACTTCTCTAACCAATGCTCCAACTAACCAAACCTCTTGCCATTTTTGATTTAGAAGCCACAGGTATTAACCTAGCTTCTGATCGTGTTGTAGAAATTAGTATTCTTAAAATACATCCTGATAATACGGAGGAATGGAAAACGATGCGTATAAATCCGACGATACCTATTCCTCAACAGTCTTCTGACATTCATGGTATTTATGATGAGGATGTAAAAGATGCGCCTACTTTTGAAGAGGCGGCTCAGGAATTGTATAATTTCTTGGAGAATTGTGATTTAGGAGGGTATAATTCGAATAGGTTTGATGTGCCAATGTTGAAGGAGGAATTCTTGCGGGTTAATATGGATTTGAAAACGGAGCAGCGTAAGATGGTTGATGTCTTTCGTATTTTCCAAAAAATGGAACCTAGAGATTTGACTTCGGCTTATCGTTTTTACTGTCAAAAAACATTGGTAAATGCGCATAGTGCTTCGGCAGATGTGCAGGCAACTTATGAGATATTATTGGGACAGTTGAAGATGTATGGAGAGAAATTGGAAAATAATCTTGACTTTTTAAACGAATTTACCTCAGATGGCAATAAATTTGTTGATTCAGGTAGAAGACTTGTTTTAGAAGATGGTGTAGTGAAGTTTAACTTTGGAAAATACAAAGGAAAACCTGTAGAACAAGTACTCAAATCCGCTCCCCAATATTATGATTGGATTATGAAAAATGATTTTCTATTAGATACGAAACAAAAGCTTACTAATATTTACTTGAAATTGAAGTATAAGGTAAAGTAAGTCGCCATTATATCTGATAGTTTACGCAGAAAAAAATTACCCCTTTGTCCGACAGTATCGTTTTAATTCCTACTTATAATGAGAAGGAAAACATTTCGCTTATATTGGAAGCAGTATTCAACCTTCCAAAGTCTTTTCATGTGTTGGTCATTGATGATGGCTCACCAGATGGAACTGCTGCTATTGTGAAGGAGTTGATGCAAGGGCCTTATGAAGGTCGCTTGTTTATTGAAGAGCGCGAAGGCAAACAAGGTTTGGGAACCGCTTATATTCATGGGTTTCGCTGGGCATTAGCTCGTACTTATACCCATATTTTTGAAATGGATGCTGACTTTTCTCACCCTCCCAAAGATTTAGTCCGATTATATAAAGCTTGTACAGAAGATGGTGCAGATGTAGCTGTTGGATCGCGTTATGTGCGTGGTGGACGCGTTGATAATTGGCCCTTGGATCGTATTTTACTATCAAAGTATGCCTCTTTCTATGTACGAATGGTTACGTGGATGCCTGTAAAAGATACGACTGCTGGATTCGTTTGTTATACGCGTCCTGTATTAGAGGCTATTGATTTCGATCAGATCAAGTTTGTGGGTTATGCTTTCCAGATTGAGATGAAGTTTGCTTCTTGGAAATTGGGTTATAAAATTTTAGAAGTGCCGATTACCTTTACTGATCGTGTATATGGTAGTTCCAAAATGAGTGCTAATATTTTTAATGAGGCGATTTTGGGTGTTTTGGGCATGAAATGGAAGAGCTTTTTTAAATCTTATGGAACATCTAAGGAGTAACAAGTATTAAGGCAAATTAAAATACTAAAAAAGGGCTTGCAGCAACTGCAAGCCCTTTTTTGTTTTTTTATCTAAAAAACGAATACTTTGTATGGGGTATTTTTGACGTATGTTGTTTCATCAATTCAACAAACTGTCTTTCAGTAGTTGCCCCTTGAATACGTTTCAACTCTTTTCCTGTTGAGTCGAAGACGATAAGTGTCGGATAACTATTGATTCCGTATCGTTGTGCGACATCAGGTCGTACTTCTCCATCTAATTTGTAAGCTAAAAAATGGCTACGCGCATAGTTGGAAACCCTATCGCGTGCATATACTTCGTGATCCATTTTTTTACAGACTCTACACCAAGGTGTTTCAAAAGCAACAAAATAGGGTTTGTTTTGATTTCTTGCCTGTGTTTGAAGCTGTTCCCAAGAAGTTTGAGAGAAATAAGCTAATCGTCTTTGTAGTTCTGCTTTAGGATATAATTTTAAATCTTGATTATTGGATTCTACTTTTACTACTTGATTAGTGGTTGGAGTGGTCGGATAAACAGGTGAGCTATAATTGGTTTGTGCCATTGTAGATGCTATATAGCACAATACACATAGCCCTGTGAGTATGAGTTTAGTCATTATAGGAGCAAATTAAATAAAGAATGAAAATGTTATTAAAGATGGGATAGATGGGTAGGACATTTGTTATTTCTATTATTGAACGGCTATTTTGTTTTCTTAGTACTATAAATTGGTAGTAATTAAAAAATTAGCAAAAAAAAAGTCCTCAATTTACATTGAGGACTTTCAAAAAAATATTTAATAAATGTTTAGTCTAAAAGACTCAACATATTACTTTCCACATAAAACTTCTACCCAGTCAGTAAAACCACCAACTCTAACAAGTCTGTTAGTTGTGATAGTAGAATACTCAGCAGGGATAGTAACTTCTTTAGTGCTCGCAGGAGCAACTAATTGTTGCTTAGTTACAGTTCTGTACTCAGAAGGTACTTCTTTCTCCATTACTTGAGCAGGACCTTGAACAACAGCTTTAGTGATAGTTTTATACTCAGCTGGAATTGGAGTCTCTCTAGTAGTAGCAGGAGCTTTTAATACCTGACGAGTGATAGTCTTATACTGAGCTGGAATCTCAGTTAAACACCATACTTTACACTTCTCTGGGTCAGAGTTCAAACAACCAGCAGTAGCACGACCTTTAGTCCACTTAGTAGATGCAGGCTGAACTAATACTTGCTCAGTAACAGTTTCGTACACTGGAGGAACATAGTCTAAACGGCTACCAGCATCTTTAACCATAATCTCTTCAGTTACAGTAGAGAAATTAGCTGGAGATACAGTTAATACTTTGTATCCTTCTTTTACAAGAACCTGATCAGTAGCAGTAGTGTACTGTGCAGGAATAATTTCAAGACGGCTAGAAGCCTCTTTTAATAGAACTTGCTCAGAAACAGTTTCGTACTGGTCTGGAATCAAACACTTAGCGTAGCACTTTCCTGCTTGCGCGTTAGGTGGAAGATCATCTTGAGCATTAGCGGTAAAAAAGCAAAGCATAGCTGGCATTAAAGCCAACAAGAAAAGTTTAGCTTTCTTCATGATAAACACAGTTTTGGTTATACAAATATAAAAGTTCGGAGTGTCTCCTTAAATTAATTAAATTTTATTCTTATTAAAAAGCTCTGGAAATGATATTTCACATAGTTTTAAATATATGGAATATGATGAGCTTTTTTATAAACAAATGCAAATATACGAATTACTTTAGAAATAAAGTCTGTTTTAATTAATATTGTATGCCTAAAGCATTCAAAGTATCAATATTTAGGTTTCCAATAGGTAATCCGTTATCCATTTGGAACTGCTGTAAGGCAGCTTTTGTACGAGGCCCCATTTGATTATCAGCAGGTCCTGGATCATATCCTCTTGCTCTAAGAGCGTTTTGAACTTGCATCACAGTAGCTTGAGTAACTTTTTTTCCACAAAGTACCTCAACCCAGTCTGTAAATCCACCTGGTCTTACTAATCGATTAGTAGTAATTGTTGAATATTCAGCAGGAATAGCTACTTCTCTAGTTGCAGAAGGCGATGCTAATACTCGACGGCTTACTGTACGATATTCTGGTGGCACAGCTCTTTCTCTCACTTCAGAAGGTCTCGTAATCACAGCTCTCGATATTGTTTTATACTGTGCTGGTATAGGTGTTTCACGTACACTAGCAGGAGATTGTAAAACTTGTCGAGTTACTGTTTTGTATTGTGCAGGTACTTCGGTTAGACACCATACCTTACATTTTTCTGGATCTTCGCTCAAACAGTTTCTATCAGCTTGGCCTTTCGTCCACTTAGTAGTAGAAGGTTGTACTAATACTTGTTCAGTTACTGTTTGGTAAACTGGTGGAATATAATCCAATCTTGTACTTGCATCTTGAACCATTATTTGCTCAGTTTGAGTACCAAACTCTGGAGGAATTATTTCCAACACGTTGTACCCTTCCTTCACTAATACTTGCTCTGATTGATCTGAATATTGAGCTGGAATAATTTCTAATCTAGAAGAAGCTTCTTTAGATAAGATTTGTTCCGTAACAGTTTCGTATTGATCAGGGATCATACATTTAGCATAGCATTTGCCAGCTTGTGCATTTGGGGGTAAATCATCTTGAGCATTTACATTAGATGCTCCAACAACGATGGCAGCACATCCAAAGATGATTAAGAATCTTCTAAGGTTTCTCATATTCTAAAATTTAAAGTTAAACAATAACAGCTAATATAAGACAAATCCAAAGTTGCCGAGCAAAAATACAGAATTCAACTTATTCACCCAAATTCATGGATTATTTTTTTGCTCACACCTACTACCCAAATAATAGACCAAAAAAACATAACACTGGACTACTCTTTGATTTTTAGGGATTTGAATTTTTTTTACTGGTATCAATTAAATTAAGAATTTGTGAAGCTTTTCAAGAAAACCAAGTCTAATTTTTTGTAATTATTGTTAGTTCTTGTAGAAAATCATGTTATCTTCTAATGCAAAGATATACAGAATATCCTAATTATGAAGCCCCAATAGAACAAAAGACATTAAACCTTGACTATCAATTACATATAGTTTTATCAATTTCTCTTTACTAAAAACAATTTCTTCAGTTGAATCACAAAAAAACAAACTTATCTTACAAAAGGTATTAGTGGTATCAACTGATTTAACCACTCATTTCAAAGAATACACTTGTTTTCAAGTCTTCTTCTTTTTAGCTAAGTTTTTCTTTCTTAATGACTTAATTATTTGCTTTGGATAAAACAGGCCAAGCCTATCATCATCCATCAAATAAATTTACAAAGCCATGACTCAGATATATCTAAAAAAGTGGGTAATATAAACAAAAGGCATGGGAACCTAAAAGCACCCATGCCTTTTGTTTGTATTAACTGGATAACTAATAATCCATTTATTTGTTAGACATTCTACGTTTTCTAGTAGATTTTGGTGATGTAGCGTTTTTTTGAGGGCTTCCAATACTCTCTTTTACTTTAGGAGCAGGAGATTTATACATCTTATCAAAGATTGGCCACTCGTATTGTTTGTAGTAATTATCTCCAAAATATCGAGATAATTTCTCCATTTTCTCTTTATTGATGAACCCTCTGATAGGTTGTGGGTTATCTTTATACTCATCAATGAAAACGACAGTAGGAAAACTTGGTCGTCCGCGAGTAAGATACAACACAATCTCATGCACTCCATTTTCTCCTACACTTGGATCAAAATTAAAGACTTTCCCTTCATAGGTAATAGACTTTTTCATTTCGGCATCCAATTTTACAGGATAAAATTTATCATTAATGTAATCAACGATACCCTCGTCAGTTAAAGTAGAATGTTCCATTTTCGTACAAACGATACACCAATCGGTATACACATCAATAAATAACTTTTTTGGACGTGTTTGACTCAAACGAAGTGCTTCATCAATGGTTAACCATTTTATCTTTTTTGCTTGAGTTTCGGGAACACACTCTTCATCAGAAGACACACTAACAGTAGAAGAACTGTTATTGGTGGTAAATGAGAGTAAAAAGATACAACACAACAAAGGGATTGTGTAGAGTATACTCTTCATAATCAACAACTTTTAAGAATTAATTTCTAAGTAACAGCTAAGGTAAGCAGATGGGAATATTATAAATCGCTCCACAATATAGTCAATTTTCAGCGTTTTTTTCACAATTCCGTTCTACTTTCTTTAATAATAATCAGATATGACTAATAAAAGACTTATCATAGGAGTAACTGGAGCAAGTGGTGCTATCTATGCAAAAGTACTGCTGGACACCCTTGTCCAAATATCAGACCAACTGGAAGCTGTTGGTATTGTTATGTCAAAAAATGCCCAAGAAGTCTGGGAATTTGAACTAGAAAACACTAAATATAAGCAGTATCCTTTTACCATTTATGACAAGAATGACTTTTATGCTCCTTTTGCTTCTGGTTCTGCTCAATATGATACGATGATTATTTGTCCTTGTTCGATGGGAACATTGGCTCGCATTGCATCAGGTGTTTCCAATGATCTGATTACGCGTGCAGCCGATGTAGTTTTAAAAGAACGCAGAAAACTAATATTAGTTGCGCGAGAAACGCCTTATAGCCAAATACATCTCGAAAATATGTTACGTGTTACACAGGCGGGAGGTATTATTTGTCCTGCTACTCCTTCTTTTTATAGTTTACCCAAAACTTTCGAAGAAGTAGCAGCTACGGTTACCAATCGCGTAATTAGTTTAGCGGGTTTACAATTGAAGAGTTATCGGTGGGGAACTGATAATATAGTAAAGAAGCAAGAATAAAATTAGGTTTGCAATACGCCTGTTTTAAAATCTTGAGTAATAGGAGCATGATTGGCTGCTTCTATTCCCATAGAAATGACTTTGCGCGTTTCTAGAGGATCAATAATAGCATCTACCCACAATCGAGCTGCTGCATGATAGGGAGATGTTTCTTTTTCGTAGCGCGCTGTAATTTTATCTAATAATGCTTGTTGATCTTCTTCACTCAGCACTTCTCCTCTTTTTTTCTTACTAGCCACCTGAATTTGCAATAAAACCTTAGCAGCTTGTTTTCCTCCCATTACTGCAATCTTAGCAGTTGGCCAAGCGACTATTAAACGCGGATCATAGGCTTTTCCGCACATGGCATAATTACCTGCTCCATAAGAGTTGCCCATTACAATGGTAAATTTGGGTACCACTGAATTAGACATCGCATTCACCATCTTTGCACCATCCTTAATAATACCTCCATGTTCGGAGCGACTACCCACCATAAAACCAGTCACATCATGCAAAAATACTAGCGGAATCCTCTTTTGATTACAATTCATAATAAAACGAGCAGCTTTATCTGCTGAATCAGAATAAATGACCCCTCCAAATTGCATTTCGCCCTTTTTGGTCTTTACAATTTCACGATTATTCACTACAATTCCTACCGACCAGCCATCAATACGGGCATAAGCTGTAATGATCGACATTCCATAACCTTCTTTAAATTGGGTAATTTTGGAATCATCTACCATTCGATATAATAATTCAAGGGTACTATAAGGCTTCGCTCCTTTTTCGGGGTAAATACCATATAGTTCTTCCATATCATAAGCAGGCAGTTTTGGTTCAATGCGATCAAAGCCTGCATCTTCTCTCTTTCCAAAGCGACTCACTAAGTCTCGAATAGTTGCTAAACAGGTTTTATCATCAGGTACTTTATAATCTGTTACTCCTGAAATTTCGGTATGCGTTTCGGCTCCTCCTAGTGTTTCGCTATCCACATCTTCCCCAATGGCAGCCTTGACCAAATAAGGCCCCGCCAAAAATACGGAGCCTGTTCCTTCTACAATTAAAGCCTCGTCAGATAAAATGGGTAAATATGCCCCACCAGCTACGCAACTTCCCATGATAGCAGCAATTTGTGGGATACCCATAGCCGACATTACCGAGTTATTGCGAAACATACGTCCAAAATGCTCTTTATCTGCAAACACCTCTCCTTGTAAGGGTAAGAAAACACCTGCACTATCTACGAGGTAAATAATAGGTAAGCGATTTTCAATACTAATTTCTTGTGCTCTCAAATTTTTCTTGGCAGTAATCGGAAACCAAGCACCCGACTTAACTGTCGCATCATTGGCTACAATCATACACTGTCGTCCACTTACATAGCCAATACCTGTCACTACTCCACCAGCAGGACAGCCACCATATTCTTCATACATTTCAAAGCCTGCAAAAGCCCCAATTTCCAAAAAATCTTTATCGGGATCAATTAATAAATGGATACGTTCTCTAGCGGTTAATTTTCCTTTAGCATGAAGTTTCTCTACTCGACTTTTGCCACCACCTTTATATATCTTCGCTAAATGTTTACGCATATTCGAAATTGCCAATTTCAGGTCATCGGCGTTTCTTCTAAATTCAAGACTATCTTTCATGGTGCAAAAATAAGGGTTTTAAAATAAAAAACCGATGCTTTGATTATTCAAAACATCGGTTATTTCATATTTTTAAACTCGTTTGAAAGCGAGCTACCCACATCGCACCGCTACTTGAACCGCCTACCCTTGCTGCCGTCAGGCCCTGGGGGATTAAGCAGGAGCTGGCCGTGTGGGACCCGCCGATCGCAAAGATACATTGTCCATTATTAGCGTGCAAGTTTTTTATTGATTATTGACAATATTTCTTGCGAAAAAATCACTCCTTTACTACTTCTTATTTTTTATCTTTGTGGGGCGTGCCCTTTTCCTCCTCGCCCGTTCATGCGTTCACGCATGAACAGGCACGAGGAGGAAAAGGTCGGGCTATCCGTTTGTAGTTGTCTCCTAGTAGCTAGTTCAGCATAATCCTAGCAGTGTCTTCCGCTGTCAGCCCTGCTAGTCTTTGCTTCACAATAGCTCCTAGTTCGCCAAGCTACCACTATTATCCCTCACGCAAATAATGTTTAAACGTTCACCATTAAAATAACCTTCTTTCATGGAGACAAACTACCTAAGTGCTAACAAACAACGCTTTTTAGATGAGCTATTAGAACTATTACGCATTCCTTCTGTGAGTGCAGACAGTAAGTTCAAAGATGACATCATTAAAGCAGCGGAGTATATTAAAGATAAATTGGCTGAAGCAGGAGCAGATAATGCCCGCCTCTGTCCTACTCCTGGCAACCCTATTGTTTATGCAGAAAAAATAGTTGATCCGAGTCTACCTACTATATTAGTATATGGACATTACGATGTTCAACCACCCGACCCACTCGATTTATGGGAATCTCCGCCATTTGAACCCGTCATTAAAGATGAAAAAATATATGCGCGGGGTGCTTGTGATGATAAAGGACAAGTATATATGCATATCAAAGCCTTTGAGATGATGATGAAAGAAGATAATTTGGCTTGTAATGTCAAATTTATGATTGAAGGAGAAGAGGAAGTAGGTTCTGATAACTTACCTGGTTTTTTACGAGATAACACGGATCTTCTTAAAGCAGATGTAGTATTGGTATCTGATACCTCTATGATTGCGAATGACTGTCCTTCTATTACTACTGGTCTACGTGGACTTACTTATATGGAAGTAGAAGTAGTAGGGCCTAATATCGACCTGCACTCTGGTACTTTTGGAGGAGCAGTGGCCAATCCTGCTAATATTCTTTGTAAGATGATTGCCTCGTTACACGATGAAAATAACCATATCACCATCCCAGGGTTTTATGATGATGTTGAAGAACTATCTTTAGAACAACGTGCTGAAATGGCGAAGCGTCCCTTTAGTATGGATGCCTATAAAAAGTACCTTGATATTAATGAGGTACATGGTGAAGCGGGTTATAGCACTACCGAACGCACTTCTATACGTCCGACGCTTGATGTAAATGGTATGTGGAGTGGTTATACGGGCGAAGGTGCTAAAACGGTATTACCTTCCAAAGCGAATGCTAAAATTTCGATGCGTTTGGTTCCTAATCAAAACTCTGAAAAAATTGCCGAACTTTTCCAAACACATTTCGAAAGTATTGCTCCTGCTTCGGTGAAGGTGAAGGTAACGGCTTTACATGGTGGCGAGGCGGCTGTCACTCCTACAGATAATCCTGCTTATCAAGCGGCGGTTAATGCGATGGAAATTACTTTTGGTAAAAAACCGATTCCTACTCGTGAGGGTGGTAGTATTCCGATTGTGGCTTTGTTTGAGGAAATTCTAGGACTCAAAACTATTTTATTGGGTTTTGGATTGAATACGGATGCGATTCATTCGCCGAATGAGCATTATGGTTTGTTTAATTATTATAAAGGTATAGAGACGATTCCGCATTTTTATAAGGAGTACGCGAAATCAATGACTGAATGAGTGATTGCGCGAATGAGTGAATAAGCGTTACGCCCATTCACTCATTCGTTCATTTAGTCAATCACTCATTGACTTTGCGTGAGGGATAGCAGTGGTAGCTTGGTGAAACAGCCGCTTTTGTGAAGCA
>JAHDHP010000061.1 GCA_020631245.1 Bacteroidota bacterium
TGGTAATAAAATTGTAATATTTGTTGGTTTTTGGGGTGTTAATTGGTTGTGTGGACATTTTTTAGGACAATGTCCTAAACTATTCCCTTTGTCCCTTTGGGACTGAAGTCTGACTATATCTTTCTTCACACAAAACCCACCTCTAAATCTCCTCCCAGGAGGAGACTTGAATACAGTCTACTTATTAAAATATGTGCGTAACGCCCATTCGCTCATTCACACATTCACTAATTCAGTCATTGTTTCGCGTGAGGGATAGTAGCGGTAGCTTGCCGAAATAGGGCACTTTGTGAAGCAAGGACTAGCAGGGCTGACGGAGGAAGACACTGCTAGGACTATGCTGAACAGGGCACTATGAGGCAACTATTAGCGGATAGCCCGACCCCATTTTTGCCCATCGAAACCTGTCAGGTTGGAGGAATTACGTAAATTTGTATTGATAGCACTCCTCAAAAACCTGACAGGTTGATGGGCAAAAATGGGGGCACGCCCAACAAATGATGATTGATTGATTTTGAATATGATCCAACTCCTTTTTGGGAAGAAGAATAAATTCTTCCTACTTTTGTGCTAATGGAAATGGACATCAATAATATAGAACTCACCCCCGAATTTACCCATGCCTTCGACCTCATGGAAAATAGCACCGAGCATATTTTCTTGACAGGTCGGGCAGGAACGGGAAAGTCTACTTTATTGCAGTATTTTAGAAGTAAAACAGAAAAAAATATCGTAGTGGTGGCTCCTACGGGCATTGCCGCTATTAATGTACAAGGAGTGACGATTCACTCCTTTTTTGGTTTCCCTCCCTACCCAATTCATCCCGAACATATTCGCAAGCGAAAAAACAGGAAACTGTACAAGGAATTAGATACGATTGTGATTGATGAAATTTCGATGGTGCGGGCTGATTTGCTCGATGGGATTGACTATTTCATGCGGATCAATGGCTTGAAAGAAAATCGGCATAAACCTTTTGGTGGAGTGCAAATGATTTTTATTGGCGATCTGTTTCAGTTGCCTCCGGTGATTTCTACTGATGTAGAACGCAAGATGTTTGATTGGTTGTATGAGACCCCTTTTTTTTATAGTTCGAATGCCCTTCTAGGAAGTAATTTTCATTATATCGAACTCACCAAAGTATTCCGACAAAAGGATGGTAATTTTTTGCAACTGCTTGATAGTATTCGTACCAAAGAAATTGAGTATGAAGAATTAATGGACTTGAACCAACGATATAACTATAGTTTTCGTCCTTCTAAAGATGCCTATTATATCACCTTAGCTGCTCGCAATAAAATTGCAGACCGTATTAATGACCAGTACTTGCGTCAATTGACCACACCTATTCATTTTTATACAGGGCAAATTACGGGTGAGTTTGATCATAATGCTTTACCTAATGACCTTGAACTCGAATTGCGAGAGGGAGCACAGGTGATGTTTGTGAAAAATGATTTGCAAAGACGTTGGGTCAACGGTACGATTGGTAAAATAGAATACTTGGATCATGAAACGGTAAGTGTGCGCGTGAGTACCGAAAAAGGAGATCGAGTGTATAATGTGGAACAAGATACTTGGGATGTAGTGGAGTATGTATATGAGGAGGAAAGCAAGAAAATTCGAGCGAAAATTATTGGTACATTTAAGCAGTATCCGCTCAAATTTGCTTGGGCAATTACCATTCATAAGAGTCAGGGTAAAACATTTGATCGTATTATTGTTGATATTGGGAGAGGCACTTTCGCGCCTGGGCAGATATACGTCGCTTTGAGTCGCTGTACTACTTTGGAGGGAATCGTTTTGAGGCAACCTATTAAGTATAAAGATATTATTACGGATGAGCGAATCATCGAATTTGTCAGCCAATTGCGAAAGTAAGTGAGCATGATTGATTATCTTTGGATAAAATTAAATAACATCTATGAAACATTTTACACTCCTTCTAATTTTGCTTTTATTTACTACTACCTCCTCCTTTGCAATGGGTGAAGGAGAATGCGGTACCACCGAAATGCCTGATCAAATGATCGATTGGCTTCGAAAATTTCAGCAAAATCCCAAGGTTCATAAGTCTGCCGATGACATTACCTACATGGGAATCCTTTTTCACATCGTAGGTCGTGATGACGGATCAGGTTATTTTCGAACCAACGATGCCTTCACTTTATTTTGTAATACCAACGAACAATTTGCCCATACCAATATTCAATTTGTTTTAGAGAAGTACAGTGCCAACCAATACTTTCACTACATAGATAACAGTGATTATTTTATCCACGATTGGCGAGATGGAGGACGTATGATGGCAGAACACAATGTAGATGGTGTCATTAATATTTATATCGTTCAAACTCCTGTTGCAGGAAATTGTGGTTATTTTAGTTTTGGCGGAAATGCTATTGCTGTCGCCAAAGGATGTTCTGATGCTAATTCTAGTACGCTTTCTCATGAAATTGGACATTACCTTTCTCTCCCACATACCTTTTATGGTTGGGAAGGAGGAGAACCTGCCAATGAGCGAGATGGAGCAGATAATGCATATTACAATGGTAGTTTTTTTCCTGATGGTCGTTATTATAAAGAACGCGTACAACGTCATGGTGCAGAAGCAAACTGTAATGTAGCGGGTGATTTCTTTTGTGATACTCCTGCCGATTATATTCCAGAACGATGGGGTTGTAATACCACAAGAGACATACTTGATCCTGTAGGTCGTCAAGTTCGCCCAGATGGATCTTATTTTATGTCTTATGCAAGCGATGATTGTCAAAATCGTTTTAGCCCTCAACAAGTACGAGCAATGATTGGATATGCGCACGATTGGCAACCCGAAATATTGAGAGAAGCCCCTGAATTAGCAGAGATTACACTAGGAAATCCTTACCCTGTTCATCCTGCTCCTGACGCAGAGAATGTAAATCATAATCGTACTGAATTGGTTTGGCATGGTGCGAAAAATGCTGAAATGTATTATGTAGAAGTACGTCAACAATCTCCATCTATTGTAATTGAACGTACTTATGTGACAGATACCTTTCACTATGTCAACAATTTGAAAACCGACACGAAATATCTTTGGACTATTATGCCCTTGCATTCTCAAAATTTATGTGGTAGCTCTGTTGTTGAAGGATTTAGAACTGGACAAGAGCCTGCCACTTTAGACTTAACCGAAGTCTATATTTCACCTGTTAGTTGTTCAGAAGATGGTGGTGGTTCCTTGAATATTAAAGTAGAGGGAGGTACAGAACCATATACTTATCAATGGTATCGTAATGGAGCCAAAAACACCTCTGGAGCTACTACTAATTTTACAAATCTTACTAGTGCCAATTATATGCTCGAAATTACAGATGCGGAAGGCATTATTGACACCTTTACCTTTTATATTCCTAAACCTAAAGACTTAATAGTTAATGTACGTCAACGCAACTATAATGAGGCTTACATTTCATTTATTAAAGGTGGAGAACCTCCTTATTCTTTTGAATGGTCAAATGGAGCTACTACAAAAGAGGTAAGTGATTTGCCTGAAGGTATGAATACAGTACTTGTTACAGATGGCAAAGGTTGTACCCTTAGTAAAGAAATCTTTATTACCCCTATTCAACTAGAAATCCAACAAATTTCATGCTTTAACGAAGAGGATGCTTATATAACTGTTAACGTTCCTGATACAACAGCTGATTATCGTTTCGAATGGAACCATTTGAGTCAAGACACCTCCGCTCTTTACAATTTAATAGAAGGTGATTATTACCTCACAATTTTACGGAATGGAGTCAATCATAGTTCATTCGATTTTAGCATTAAAGAACCACCACCATTGGTAGCAAGTGTAGAAACACTCGGACCAAGTGCCTTTGTTGATGTAGAAGGCGGAACAGCTCCTTACAGCTATTGGTGGCCAGGAGCAACCGATTTTCAAGCTGACATTGACTCAGTTCCTTTTTTACCAGAAGGCATTCCTTTCCAAATGTATGTACAAGACGCCCAAGGATGTCAAGATACCGTCTCTTTTGAAATCACGGCACCTATTGTTAATGTAGGCTTAGAAGAGTTAGATGGGGTAGAACGTATTCAACTCAACCCTACCTTGCTTCAGCAACAAACTCCACTTCAATTGAATAGCCAGTTAAAACGTGCTGTGTCCACACAGATAGCTGTTTATAATAATATTGGACAATTGATGTACCAAGAAAAACAGGTTTTACAAGCAGGTTCACAAACACATTTGATCAATATGGATGGGGCAAGTACAGGTTTGTATCTCGTAAAATTAGAAATAGATGGGGTACAACAAACTTATAAAGTAATGGTTGTCCAGTAGAGACGTTACGTGTAATATTTGCATAAAAATGCATTCCTATAATCGTCCAAAACCCACTTTTTTTCGCAGTTTTGGACGATTATCCATTTTTACATAAACCACTTCCCAATGGCAGCACCACTAATTGGAAGAGAAAAAGAGCAAGAAATACTCAAAAATCTACTAGAGTCAAATGAATCGGAATTCATCGCGCTCTACGGACGCAGGCGCGTTGGTAAGACCTTTTTAATCGACACAACCGATGGGTAGCCATACCCATTAAAAAAGCCCTGAATGGGCGATATGATTGTTATTCATAAAAATAAAATGCGATTTATGTGGAAGGGGCACGCCCAAATAATGATGATTGGATGATTCCACAACTATCTATTAACTATTGACTGATCGTACAGACAAGGCATGCTTTGTCTCTATCAAAATCTGACCCCTGAAACCTGTCTCCTATTTATAAAAATCTATTCGTTGTCTGGTCATAAAATTGCGACGCACCAAGGATTTTAAGACCTTAACAGTACCCGATAAATCAAAAAAATCGGGATATTTTTTGAGTCCATATTTTAGGAAATCAGACTTTTTGATACTTGGCTTTCGGAACAAATAAGTTTTATTTTTTGCATTATCAGGTCGCTTCTTTTGATGCTTCCCATCCGTCATCAACCAATATAAATAATCATCCAATATTTCGAAAATATATTCGTAGCGATCAAAGACACTTTGTACGACTCCCATATCTTGATGAGCATCTTCAATGAGGCAAAGTTGTATCGTATCTTTATCAATTTCAGCAGCTCGTCCTTTGACCATCACAGTCGGGTATAAACGCTGAAATTCACCATCCATCACCAAGGTATTAATGAGGGAACTAATGAGCAAATATTGGTGGGTTTCGGGAAATAAGGATGGGAGTAACTCTTGCAACAACACGACTAAAGTACCCGTCACTTTGCCTGCATCAATCCCCATTCCTTGCACATTGATCGTCATAAGTCCAATGCGTCCTAATGGATAGTGGCGAACAGGTACTTCGGAAGGGCGAACAATGGTATAGGTAAACTCTTTGGGGGCAGCCAAGATACCTCTTTCGAAAGTATAGTAACCTTTGGTCGTAATATTGAATTGTCCTTCACAAAGGTCAAGGGTAAAAAGTCCATCCTTGTCCATTTTGTGGGCTTCATTGAGGGGCTGGTCAATGCCAAGAAGCTCTACCTCTCGATGCATTCGATACATTCGTTCTCGCTTAGGTAATTGCTCATCACATCGAAGCTTAGAATTCTGTTGATCAAAGCCTTTTACATAATAAGATTTTCCATTGAAGGCATGTAACTGTCCGGGTAGATAGTTTTGAAAGAGTAAATCATAGGCCATTACTTTCAGCACATTACCCGAATTATCGACAATTTGAGCATCTCTCAAAAACTCTAAATTGATGTTCTCTTTGATGGGTAGAGCCAATTGATAGCGGGTCACCTCATTAAAGGTATCGTATTGCTTGTCGTATTCGTGTTTGGTAGATACTTGCACATAGTTCATGGCAATAATGTCGATATTGAATGCCATGCGGAATAGCTGGTGTAATTCCTGTCGCACAAAAGTAGCTTTCGGAAAAATCCAAACGAGTTCTTCGAGTATTTCTTGTTCTGAACATTCGCGACTCACGAGCATTTCGAGCAGTTTTCGCGCAATCTCAAAACGGCTTATCATGATCTTAGAAGAGAGCGGATAAAGAGGTGTTTTGTAGAAGTATTCGGTATTGTCTACAAAGTAATCGCGTAATAAATAAGGGGGGCTAACGACATGCACAAAAGCATTGTTATAGGCGAAGTGATGCCATTTTTGTAGGGTGGAAATCGCATTATAATCGGTATCTCTAGCAAGGATAAAGGTGTTCTTACCCTTCTCCATCAAGAAGGTGACCAAATGACTACGCACTTCTTTTTCGGCACGTCCACGCAAACTTTGTGCAGAAATAGGTCGATTTTGTAGACTATTCTTATTGTTATCTACTTCATTTAGATTGTCTGTATGGGGCAGTTTCTCCTGTCCAACCATTGTTATATGTTCGATTCGTTCTCGACGTGGTAACAAGGCCAAAACAGCCTCAGCACCTAAGTAACTACCAATAACTCCCGCCAATACCTTATGCTGAAACAACTCTTCTCCTTCTAATCGCCAAAATAGAATGTAGGAGGAAAGTGGAATCAGATGACTAATTCGCTCTTCTTCTAGGCTTTTAGTGATCTTGAGGTTACGTGCTACCGAATCTTTGAGAGTCGCTCGATAATTAGAAAGTACGACACATTGAATATCTTTATACTGTTGACGCAGAATGTTAATCAACATATAATTGGAAGTCAAAGACTCCGAAAACACCTCTTCTCCACTCAAATATAAAATGGTTTTTAAATGCGAAAACCACTCGTAATTGACCACATTTTTATCGAGTAAATCATCGGCAGAACTCACTACAATTCGCTCATTTAATTCAATGTCGGTGAGTTTGCTAAACACATTGACCCGCCAAAAGGCCCGATTCCCTGTCAGTTTATACAACCAATCATTGATCCACTGGACAATTTGCTCGTGATAGACCGAATCTTTATGACAACGATGAGGTGTCAAAATCAAGATATTTTCCCCATCCATCAAGCGACGTAAAAGCGTATTGAATAATAAGGGGGCAGTATCGTCAGCTATCACATCATCAATCAATAAATCACGCCTTTCAGTCAGTGCTTCGAGAATATGGTATTCGTTGACATTCAAGTCATATCCTGCATTCACCAATACTTGCGCTTCTGGAATTTCGATTTGTTGCGGCTTTGGTAATTCTTGTTTGTCAGTTTTAAAATGCCAAGCGAGGGCTAAGTGATCTTTCCAAATAGTTTGATACTCTTCCCAAAGGTTGTAATAATCTAATGGCAGGGTCGTTTCTTCTTTTTTTGTCTGCTCTTGTTCTACTTCTTGCTCTATCAAATCGTGTTGTAAGTACCAGTACGATTCTAAAACAACCACTAGTGAAAGCGCGCTCATTACTGGCAGGTCGAGGAATTCTTTTCCAAACCAACGCTCATCAAAGTGAATATCGATCACTTCCCAAACAATCAACAAAAATAAGGCAATAGCCATCAGCCAACTCAAATAATATAAAAATAATCGAGGGAATGCCCATTCTTTTTTGAGGACGATTTGTTGCTTATTATTGAGTTTATAGGCTACTGAAAAACGGGGAACTTTGGCAGGTTTATCCTCTTTTTTTCGACGACCAAAAAAACGCCCAAACTCATTAGCACTTAACTTAATGAGGGCATAGGTTCCTATGATAAATAAGGTAAAAGCAAGGTCGGCATAATCGGTAAATATCCGTAACAATTGAAACTCGCCAATTTTTTCTCCAAAACGATAATAGGCATACATACCAAAGCACATAATGGCAAAGGTCTTTATAGGAGCCCAGTACTGTTTGTACCTTTGTCCTTTGTGTACATTACCTAATAGTAGGATGACAAATACACCTACTAGAATGATTAATATGAGTAAAAATTGAGCCATTCAGTTTTGTTGAATATCAGGGGTCAGGAAACAGATTTCAGGAGTCAGCTTTTGTAGGGCGTAGACCTATGTGTCTGCCCTAACTATCAGCCCATCATCTCTCCCCATAAATATTGTCTTTTTCAAAATTTATACTTTCAATAAAATAAACAATCTTATCTTCAATCGTGAATTTATCATTCGTCACTTGCTGTACGCCTAGTTTTTTAGGAATATAAGCAACGGGTGAAAAGATTGAATTTTGATGAATGGGAATATCGGTTTTGGGTTCTGGCACCTCTTTTTCATCTACCATTACTGCACTTGGACTTTTACCACTACTAAACAACTGAATCAATCCTTCCGCCATTTTTTGATGTTCTTGGAGTTTTTTGTGATGGTGATCCACTAACATGAGTTGGGTATTTAACTCCTCTTTTGCTTCCATTGCTTCTTCATGATTAATCCGCGCTACATTGAGGCGACAGAGGGCGTCAAGGTAATCTTTTTGGCGTTCAAACTCATCATTAACTTCTGTTCGTTTATCACGCGCTGTTTTATTGACTTCGACTAAGAGCATTTTCATCTCTTTTTTCCAATAACGTCGCGCCAATAAAAAGGCACTTACACAAAGTAACACACTCACTAAAAAGCTCACCAAATAATAAGGAATCTGAAAAGAGGCTTCTGCGGCAGGGAAAAATCGAAAAAGAGGAATCACCAATACCAAAGCAAAGACAATATTCACCATCAACAACTCATTGATATTAGGCCGACTAATCAACAAAGGTTTCAGATTCTTTTCCTTCTCTTTTCGATATTTATGCCATTCGATGGGTGTTTGTTCACTCAAAAACTCATATTTCACTTCTTGTTTTAGCTGCTCTTTCAGCTTGTCCAAATCATCAATCTTAAAATCGATTTGATCTACCTCTGTATCAATGGTATGCGTTTGGTGGCGGTACATCTGCGAAATACAATTTTGCATTTTTCGCTGTGCTTGCAGGCGGTAATCTTTCAATTCTTTATCAATCGTTCCATTCCAGTTACGCCATTTTGCCAAATCGCCATTATATCGCAAAAAGCCAAAACCAATTACTTCAGGCTGTTTCACATTCAAACCTTCTGTACAGCCACAACCATCATTTTGACGCATAGGAACCACCACCATTTTGGACTTATCCAAGCGGTTTCTAAAGCGGTTTTTCATATTGTGCAAATGCTCCCAATAGGCCTGTAACACTTGCGATAGTTGCTGGTCATTCAAGCGCAATTTCAACAAATAATTGCGCTCCAATTGTAAACTGCGAATAGCATGTTCTTCTTTCGCAATCAAATATAATAATACCGATAATTTGACTAAGTAACGCTGCAATTGTGTCGCATAATGCTGATTGTACAACATCGGAAAGCGAATCAATTGGAAGGTATATTTGTTATCATCAGCAAACACTCCTACAAATTCACGGACACAACTCAACAAGGTTTGGGTAGGAGAAAAATTAGCATAACTCGCTGGCTGGCGTTTGATGGTCGTCAGTCGTTTCGTAAACTCCTGCTTAATGGCATTCAATAAGTTTTGATCGACATAGTAAATATCATTGACTACTCGGTAGTCTTCCTTATTTATACGATGAATATTCAACAACTGCCCCACTTCATTACTAATCGCCAAAATGGCCTCCTCCACCTGTTGTTTTACCTCCAAAGGGAGCCGATCGAAACCCTCACTTACGATAATATTTCGATCAATACGGTTTTGCACTTTGGTTTTCCAAAGGTGATCTAATACCTTTATTTCATCTTGTTCTAGAAAAAATTGTTTGGGTGCATATATAAAGCCATCTCGATCTAATTGGTAACAATCGCGATATACTTTGCTAAGTTGAACAGAAGGAATGGTTTCATCTTCATTGATGTGATCAGTGGCAATCACATAATTTCTAACAGGTGGGCTATAACTCAACAACTCATCTTCCAAAAACAAACGGCGTATCAATAACATCTTTGCCGACAAACTATCTTGATAGGGAGATTGAGGCCTCGCTTCAATGGGAACAATAAAAATAGCCTGCCATTTAGCATATTCCGCCTGTTCCAAACGCTTCCGCACTTTCACTACCGCCTTCTTCAAGCGTGTACTAATATCATTTACATTATCAAATACAAGATATACTTTCCCTTCCTCTTGCAATGGATACAACAATGGGGCGGCTTGTGATAAGCTTGGAATTGTAGGATGTAAATTGATAATGAATGTAACCATATAGTTTACTGATTAGGAAAAATTGAAATTAGGAGATAAAATTTAATAATCAAAGGAATCAGCCTCTATTATTTTCGTTGAATATCATTAAATTTTTTAGTTAGTAAAGATTTTATTTTTCTTTACTAAATTTTTGTATTCCCCCATTCGTTAGTAATTTAGCCCCTCAACACCTCTATTCACCATCCGCTAAACCCACTTCTGTGATTGGATCAAGCACTATTCACGACATCTTCACTTCTTTTCTCGACGTTCGCGTCCTCATCATTGGAGATGCCATGATCGATCGATATATCTTTGGAGACATTAACCGCATTTCTCCCGAAGCCCCTATTCCTATTGTAGACGTTCAACACCAAGAAGACCGCCTTGGAGGAGCGGCTAATGTTGCCCTCAATGTGAAACGACTAGGAGGTACGCCCATTCTCGTAACGGTGATGGGTGATGATCCTGCTGGACATAAATTTAAACAAATACTAACGCAAGAAGGAATTGACCCTAGCTACACTGTATTAGATCAAGAGCGGGTAAGTACCGTTAAGAATCGGGTGATTAGTCGTAATCAACAACTACTTCGATTTGACACAGAACAGTCTGATTATATCGACGACAAAACCGAAATTCTAGTCTTAGATTATATCATCGATCTTATTTACAATGAGGCTCCATCAGTGGTTATTTTGCAAGACTATAATAAAGGGGTGTTGACTCCCAAAGTCATTGCCAATACCATCCACAACTGCCACCAAGCCAATATACCCATTGCAGTAGATCCCAAAAAAGAGAATTTCTTCAACTATAAAGGCTGTACTCTCTTCAAACCCAATTTACGGGAGACACTCCAAAATCTTCAACTACCAAATGAGGGTCATCAGTTCCCCGACCTACTCATAAAAGCCGATAAATATATTCGAAGTCAATTAGATAACACCTTTACCATCATCACCCTCTCTGAAAAAGGCATCTTTGTTGGGCTACAAGGAGATCATGACCAAATACCCGCCCTCACCCGCAATATCGTAGATGTATCGGGCGCAGGAGATACCGTCATTAGTATGTTATCGCTCGGTCTAGCTCTCGATCTCGACATATTCGCCATGTCCGAACTCGCCAATATTGCAGCAGGACTAGTCTGTGAAGAAGTAGGTGTTGTACCTGTCAATAAAGAAATCTTAATTAAAGAAGCCATTATGATGTTAGCAGGCGAATAAACCTAGAAACACCATTTATCACGCTTCATCTACCATTCGCCACACTATACCAGCTACTCGCCACAATCTATCCTACTGCGTATCATTTGTTATTAAGTTTGCATCAACAACAATTAATTATTAATAACAAATAAAAACAAAAATGAAAAACGCATTATCAGTAGTAGCATTCGTATCACTTTTGATATTCACATCCAAGTTACAAGCGCAGGAGTTAACAAAAATTGAGCATAAAAATGACAGTGGCTATGCAATGGTAGACACCAAAAGTACAGCACCTGATGCAGATGAGCTAAAAATGATCGAAGAAATCAATTTAGTTCGCACCAATCCCAAAGGTTATATTCCCTTTGTCGAACAATACATCAAGGATAAAAAACTTACAGGAGAACCCTTAGAGTACGCCAATGAACTAATAAAAGAATTGGGCACACAAACTCCTCTAGCCAAACTTACATATGCACCATGTATGTTCGAAACAGCTAAGAAACATGCTGTTGATCAAGGGACTACTGGAAAAATTGACCATGATAGTACCGATGGTAAAGATCCTAGTAAACGTGTTGGAGAGAACTGCCCAGATAATTTCCCAGAATGGGTACCCATTGGAGGTGGTACAAGTGTTAAGAATGGACGTGAAAACTTAGCTTGGGATGTAAACTATAGTGGCTATGGTATTGATGCTCGTCGCACCAATATTCAACTACTAGTAGATGCGTATGTCACTTCTAGAGGGCATCGCAAAACCATTCTAATGGACGGTTTCACCCATTGCGCTGCTTTTGTTTACCAAGATTATATGGCTGACGGAACTCGCTATGATCGTTGGATTCAAATGTATGGAAAAGAACATACTGCCAGTAGTACTTCTAACAATAATACAAGTACATCTAGCAGTCCCCCTCCTACTCCTACAACTATACCAGAAGGATGCCCAACTAAAAAACCAGGTAGTATTGCTTGGCCCAACCTAATTGATGGAAAAGAAGTTTCTCAAGATTGTTGGAATTATTGGTGGAACAACTGGGACAAATAAAACATTATTCAATATATTGTATACGGAGTGTTAAGAGGTATCAAGAACGTTAACCATCGTTTTTGGTGCCTTGTCTTTTTATTTTCAGGGCGTATCCCCAACTGCGTATATTTTTTATGTTCCCGCCAGCATCCTCGCTCGTGGCATAAAAAATATACGCAGTCGGGGTCGGGCTATCCGTTTGTAGTTGGCTCATAGACAAGCTGTTCCGCTAATACGCCTAGCAGTGTCTTCCGCTGTCAGCCCTGCTAGTCGTGCCTCACTAGCTTTCTATTTCGCCAAGCTACCACTTCTATCCCTTACGCGAAAACGATGATTGGATGATTGGATGACGGCATGATTGGATAGGCGTTACGCTATATTCTCTAGTTTCCACCAGCTTCATCACACCTCGCACTTCGCACAATTATTTAATCGCTCTCCAAATCACTGCCGCCATTATCATCACCAACGAAGGAATCCCCATCCAATAAAACTCAGACTCAATGACGCGCATGCCCCACTCACCAAAAAACTGATCAATATGTATTGGTGACACTTGAATAGGTCGCCAGGGCAAGAAATGGCGTTCGGCACTGAAAGGAGCAAAAAAGGCAATACCACGACCTCCATTGGTCATGGCATCAAAAACGCCATGTAAGACAGTGCAAGTCGCAAAAAAAGAAGCATAACCCCACCACTGGCGACTGCCAATTTTGTAGGAACGATAAAACAACAAAGCCACCAAAATTCCAAAGAATAGCCCAAAAAAAATAGAATGGCTAATACCTCTATGCCCCAACATATGACTATAGGGAATACCAAATTTGAAGGCGATCACATCCAAATCGGGAATACCAGCACAGATGATGGCTAGTAACCAAAATTTAATTTTTTGTTGTGGAGAAACGGGCCACCAACTACCTAGGGCAATAGCAACAATTCCATGTCCGAAAAAGGAGGGCAATAGGGAGGGTTTTACGATTATTTAATAACAATAGGGCTCAGGTTTCAGGAGCCAGGAGTCAGTTTCTAATACTATAAAAATAGTCAGATTGCATATAGAATAGATCCTAAAACCTATTAATTTTGATTCAAGAGTTTTCGATAAAGAAATATCTGTTTCTGACTCCTAAAACCTGTCTCCTGACTCCTTTCAATTACTGCGTAAACACAAACTGTATAATATTCGCCCCCATCTCTAAGGCTTGTTGATGCACATATTGCGGATCATTATGCACCTGCGGATTTTCCCAACCATCTCCCAAATCACACTCATAGGTATAGTAACATACCAATCGCCCTTGAAAGATTAAGCCAAATCCTTGAGGTGGTTTGTTATCATGTTGGTGGATTTTAGGTAAACCCGTTGGAAATTTATATTTCTGATTGTAGATAGGATGTGAATAAGGCAACTCTACGAAACTCAATTCAGGGAATACGCTTTTCATCGCTTTGCGGATATAGGGGTCCATTCCATAATTATCATCAATATGGAGGAAGCCACCACCTGCGAGGTATTCTCTTAAACTTTCCGCTTCTTGGTTGGAGAAGACCACATTTCCATGTCCCGTCATATGGATAAAAGGGAGGTTGAATATTTCGGGATCACCTGGCTCAATGATCCGCTGTTGCTCATCAATGTTCATATTCAGTGATTGATTACAGAATTTGATGAGGTTGGGCAAGGAGGTTTCTTTATTGGAATACCAGTCTCCCCCACCCTTATACTTTAATAATCCAAATCGAATGGTGCTTTCTTCCTGCCCAGGTGCGAAGCTCATGAGCGGGAGGATAGTGACGAGCAGTAGAATAAGTAGTTGTTTCATGTTGGAAATTGTGCGAGGTGCGAGGTGCGAGGTGCGACGATCGTTCCTTCTTGTCATAAAATATATACTTAGTTATGGATTGGAATTACAAATTTATAAATAAAATATCTTCCAGACTAAAAAATCTGACTCCTGAAACCTGACTCCTGATCCCTGTTTATTGGTTGAACAAATTGATGGTATGGCAAGCTACAATACCTGCTGTCTCAGTACGCAATCGCGTGGGTCCAAGGCTAACAGGTGCAAAGCCATTTGCTTGTCCCATTTGTAGCTCTTGATTCGTGAAACCACCTTCTGGGCCAATCATAATGAGGGTATCGCCTCCTTGGTAATTGGCTTTCAGTGTTTGTTCCTTTTCAATAACAGCCGCAATATACCGCTTGTTGAACGAATTCCACAAATTTTCTTGTTTCCACCACTTGCTTATTTTGATTGCGGGATGCAATTCAGGTAAATAGGCTTTTAATGATTGCTTCATTGCTGCTACTAATACCTTTTGAAGGCGATCTTCCCGCACTTTGGGCCGCTCGGAGCGTTGGCAAAAAAGGGGGGTAATATCTGTCACGCCTATTTCAGTAGCTTTCTCTAATAACCACTCAAATCGCGTGCTATTTTTAGTGGGTGCTACTACTAAGTGGATACGTACAGGTAGTTTTTGATAAGCCTCTTTTTGATGGGTAATTTTGACTTCACAGGCTTTGGGGTTGGCTTCACTTATTTGCCCTTCATACCAATTGCCTAGACCATCTACTATATTTAAGGAGTCACCTACTTGGTGCCGTAACACTTGGATACAGTGTTTGGATTCTTCGGGGCTTAGAGTAAGATATGGGGGGTGGATATTGGTGGTGTAGAAGAGTTGCACGTGGGACAATTAGTGAATGAATGAGTAGAGACAAGGCATGCCTTGTCTGTACGAGTGATTGTAAAGAAAATTCTTTTGAAGTGAAGAAACAAGCATTTCGAAATATTATTTCTGCGTAACGCTTATTCACTCATTCGCGCATTCACTCATTATTTTGCGTGAAGGATAGTAACGGTAGCTTGGCGAAACAGCCACTTTGTGAAGTAAGGACTAGCAGGGCTGACAGCGGAAGACACTGCTAGGACTATACTGAACTAGTGGGTGTGAGGCAACTACAAGTGGATAGCCTGACCCCATTTTTGCCAATCGAAACCTGTCAGCTTGGTAAAACCTAACAGCTTGATTGGCAAAAATGGGGGCACGCCCCGAACATGCTGATTGGGGAATTACTCAACATGTTAGGTTTTGAATAGAGGGTTAGTTGAGAAGATAACCTTCCTGAACCTGACATGTTTGAATAGAAACCCTACTAAAAAAAACAGACCACTACAAAACCTAACAGGTCCAAGATATTGACCCATCAAAAGATAGCAACTATTCAGACCTGTCAGGTTGGGGGCTACCTCTTTAGTTCAGAACATTGTTGGATGAGAAATAACAAAATAAAAAAAAGGTCCTCCGACTTTGCAAGTCAAAGAACCTTTTATTTTTGATTAATTCTAATTTTTATACGATTTTAGAAGAATCGTGGACTGATAATTTTGCGAGATGGATTGGAGCCATCACTGAAAATATCCCAACCAAGCATTACTTCGTGGGTACCTGAGTTGAAAGGTCCAAGTTTGGTGAGGGTGAGATCGTAGGCATAACCGAGGCGTAATCCATTGACGAATTGGTATTCGAGAAGGAATGCGAGGGCGTCGGCGGTACGGTATCCAACTCCTAACCAAAGGGCATCACGAAGGAGGAAGTGAATATTGAGATCGGCTTCTAATGGGGCGCGACCTGGAACAGATTTAAGGAGTACCGAAGGTAAAATTTTGAGGTTGGTTCCTGCATCGAACATCATTCCACCTCCTAAAAAGTAGTGACGGAATTGATGTGCTTCTTTGGTTACATTATCTAATTTGTTGTTGATAAGGTGTGGAATACCTAAGCCGATGTAGTAGTTATCGGCGTAATATAAGGCTCCTAAACCAAAGTTGGGCATAAGTTTGCTGTAATCGTCTGCGAGTACTATATCATCTGGATCTAGGGCATTTGCTTCAGTCCAATTGGAGCGATAATGTTGAACACCTGCTTGGAGTCCTAATGATAATTGTCCAGCGTTACCAAGATCGAGGCGGTAGGCATAACTTCCAAAGAGACTGAAACGATTGTGAACACCTATTTTGTCATTTTCGATATATCCTCCGATACCAGAGTGTTCGCCAAAAGGAGCATGTGCGTTGATGGAGAAGGTTCTTGGGGCACCGTCCATGCCTGCCCATTGATGTCGATAGATTGCGGTTGTGCTAAATGCATCGAGGCTTCCTGCATAAGAGGGATTAATTACTAATTTGTTGAACATGTACTGCGTGTATTCAGAATCTTGCTGCCCATAACTGACATAAGAGAATGCCATCACGCAAATTAGTATTAAGAAGCTTTTTTTCATGATCAAGTGGGTTTTATTGGTAGATTAGCGAGTTGTGAAATTATGGGACACAAATACTATGACTATCCGAAAAGGGTGAAAGTTGCGTTTGCCTTTTTATTAATCTTTGTTTTTCAATAATTTAGCTATTTGTAACGCTTTACTTTTCAATGTGTTAATTCTGTAATTATGGCTAAAGATTTCTTGTAAAAATAAGTTAAATTTAGCGGCTTTTAGTTATTCCCTGTGTCATTTAGGGTTCAGAAATCTCTCTAAATTAGTCGATTTTGTGTTTGACGAATTGCAAAGTAACAGTGTTTTTATAAATAAATAAAATCAAACGAATCCTTTTTTTAGTTATCGCTTTTATATTTAATAATAAAAGCCGTATATTTGCGGGTCGAAAGTAATAGCTACATTTATTTTTTAACTATTGCTAAAACAAATTGACAATAAAAAATTTAATTTTAATAATTTCAGTTCATTATGGCTCATCACAAATCGGCTAAGAAGAGAATTCGACAAGATGCTAAGAAGCGAATACATAATCGCTATTATAAGAAAACGGCTAGAAATGCCATCAAAAAGTTACGTACTACAGAAGATGCAGGCGAAGCAGGTGAAATGCTTCCTAAGGTAACAAGTATGATTGATCGCTTAGCGAAAAAGAATTTAATTCACAAAAGAAATGCGGCTAACTTAAAATCTAAGTTAATGAAGCATGTGAATAAGCTTTCTGCTTAATTTTCTTTACTATTCTAATTTTAAAGCTTCGAGCAAGCAATTATTTTTATAGATAGGGTTTTGGCCTTTTCTATGTTTAAGTGTTTTTTTAATTAGCACGTCTACAAGTTTGTAGACGTGCTTTTTTGTTTTATGCTTTATG
>JAHDHP010000062.1 GCA_020631245.1 Bacteroidota bacterium
CCAGCGAGGACGCTGGCGGGAGCATCTGAATAATCAAAAATGGGGACACGCCCAAAGTATTATTTCAAAAATAAGGAAGAAATTGCGTTTGTAAATAGTACGTTTTTGCTATTTTGTAATAGAAAATAACAAGGTTTTTTAGTGCTATTAATGCGTTTTTTATTTTTTGAATTGATTTTTAATGATTAATGCATGTTGTTTTATTGTTTTTTGATCTTTTTTTGCAAGATTTTTTGTTTGTTGCATGTAGGAAAATAATATAAAAAAGTGACTAAGAAGTATTTACAAGGTAAACTGATTCGCTTATTACAAGCATTTACTAAAAAGGAGTTAAAACACCTAGAACTTTATATTTCTGCTCCCTTTTTTAATACGAATTTGAAGGTAGTAGAGTTGTTTCGGTTATTGAAGGTGTACCATCCGCTTTATGAGCAAGTAGATAAGGAGCGATTATTTAAAGAGTTGTTTCCTGAAAAGAAGACGTATAAAGATGCATTTCTGCGTGCATTGACTGCTTTATTGAGTCAGCTAGTGATGCAGTTTATGGCTTATCAGGAATATGAGGGGAATAAGGAACAGCAGGCTTTTTGGTTGCTAGAAAATATGAATAAACGGCGATTAGAGAAAGATTTTGAATTACAATATAAACAATTACAACGATCATTTGAAAAGGCGGCTTTACGTAATCCCAATTACTATTTTTGGCAATTTCGATTGGCAGAATTGAATCATTTACATATCACCTTGTTTAATAATCGAACGGCTGATGATAGTTTGCAAGAGGTGGTAGAGCAGTTGGATATATATTATGTGGTGATGAAATTACAATATCGTTGGTTGGCATTGAATCGTCAACGGGTGATTCGACAAAGTTATCATCCAGGATTGTTTTTTGAAGAAATGAAGAAGGAGGTAAACAATGCTCCTTTCGATGAGTTGGCTTTGGTACAATTGTATGATCATACGATTGCTTTATTGCAAGAGCCTGAACAGGTGGAGCATTTTGAACAATTGAAAACGGCTTTAGAGCATCAAAAGGCGATTTTGACTAAAGATGAACAACGACAGATTTATACGGTGTTGATAAATTATTGTCGATGGCAGTTTTCGAAGGGAGCGAGTGCATATATGGAGGAGGCTTTGGGTTTGTATCAATGTATGTTGAATGGTGCATTATTGCATGCAGGAGCTTATATTTCTCCGCATCATTTTAAAAATATGGTGACGCTTGCTTTGCAAACTGGTAAAATGGTTTGGGTGGAGGAATTTATGGAAACTTATTGGCAAGAAATGCATCCCGCTATTGCGAATAATGTATACTGCTATAATAAAGCGGCGTTTTATTTTCACCAACAAAAATATAAGGAAGCAGCTACTTTGCTACGACAAATTCAATTGGAAGATTATGAGTTTATAGACTTTTATTATCACATCAATTATAAGGTATTGTTGATAAAGACATATTACGAAACGGGGGAGGAAGTGGTCTTGGAAGCGGCTTTGGATGCCTTTCGTATATACCTCATACGCCACACAGTGATTGGTGAAAATCAACGGGTGGCGTATATGAATTTTATAAAGTTAGTGCGGCAGTTGTTGCATGAAAAATGGGGGAAACGCCGTTCGAAAATGGCACTCAGTACACATATTCAAGCAACAAAGCCATTGTATCAGGGAAAGTGGTTGTTGGAAAAGTCCAAACAACTACCTACTTCTAATTAATACCTAACAATAGGCACTCCTAGTAAGCTTGTATTAGGATGATATAAATTGAAATCGGAAACGGTAATCACTCGATCCAAATTACAATCGGCATCATGGTATTGATTGATGAGTGAACTTCCTGCTCGGTAGAGGTTGTAGTCATCAAGGGTTATTGTTCCATCACTGTTTATATCACCAGCATGTAAGCCATATACCATTTGTGAATTAGCAAGTGTAATAGGAGCTAATTGACCTGTACCTGTAGCTTGACTGATGCTACTGGTGAAGTTATAAAATATGGCTTGGTTACTTGCCACTGTGATGGTTTGACTATTGACTGCTAAGTGATTGCGATGTCTTACAACAAAAGAATAGGCTTCATTGGCTATGAGATATTCAAAAGTAACAGCTCCATTGGTATTGTCAACTCCTACAATACTACCATCATCTAGTAATAATGCAGCTTTTTGCTCAATGAGAATACTTGGGTTGGAGGGGTCTTGCCCATCACTTTTATGAGCTTCTACCAATACCCAATCTAC
The DNA here is from genome assembly GCA_020631245.1 of Bacteroidota bacterium. Taxonomy (GTDB): domain Bacteria; phylum Bacteroidota; class Bacteroidia; order Chitinophagales; family UBA2359; genus JAHDHP01. The sequence goes on from JAHDHP010000062.1 coordinate 2,247, forward strand.
TACATTGCTTGGGAAGTCGTTGTAGGATGCTACTTGTTCAATACCTGAATAGAACCAAGGATACCTATTGTATGGTTGGGTTAGTGGTAGTAATTGTTCTTGGTATAGTTGGTTATTCATTTTGGCGGTTAGTGGATTCATAGAACCTGCCAAAAAGGCTTTGAGATAAGCTTCTACAGGAGGATTAGAAGAAGGAAGGGGGATAGTGAGTGTGTCTCCTTGAATATCACAGAAAAACCCATCTTTGTCAACAATTCTAACATTGTTGGTATATAAGGTAAGTGTTGGGTTGCTCGCTATACGGGCGGTTGCAACTCCCCAATTGTCGATAGCTGCGATACTTGTTACCTTTGACATTACACCACTTCCTGCTACATTATTGTGATTAGTACGAATCATTCCTACTTCAATCAAACCATCTTCAGTATTGGGGTATGATTGACGAGCTGCCATGATTAGATCATTGCTATTAGTACTAAGTGCATCGCCCAACCAAGAGTAAGAGTTGTTAGTGATTGGATCATTAAAAGCAAGGTCAGTAGTAGTAGGTACACTAGATTCATATTCTACATCGAACATAACTCCATATACACTATCAATACTTGCTCCACCTGAACCTTCTAAAACTACATCAATTTCATATTCCATTTCTCCTGAAGGTAAAAGAGTAGCATTGATTAATTTTAGCTTTAGACTATCTCCATTTGTTGTACTAGACATACGAAAGGAGGGAGATGTATCAGTACTTGCTTCATCACTTGATACAGGACGATTCGGACTGCCCTCACAAATTCCTTCGGTGTATTCTAAAATACCTACACATTCTGCTTTACACGCATTGTCATAGGTATTCCCATCACTACCACAAACAGGAGCATAGTTTTGTGGACAATTACAAGCTTCATCACAAGTTAAAATTGTTTGTACATAATTTCGATGGATTGTTATTGCCGAAGGACATAAAGGAGCTATATTTTCCCCACTACTTAGTATATTTTCTTGGCAAATAGGTGCGCCTTGACAAGTAAAAGAAATGTCGGGGTATTCATTGAAGTTACAAATAGGAGATAAGTCTAGGGTATAGATTGAACGTCCAAAGAAGTCGTATTCTATAAAGTTAGGATTACAACCGAAAATATTGCATAACCCTGTTAGCTCATTTTCTGGATCTCCAATATATGAAGGAAGTATAAATTCTTCCATATCTAGACACTCTATTTCTCTTGTTTGTCCATAATTTTGCATCACTACATCTGCATCTAAATTATCTACTATTCCATCGCCATTACAATCTAGATGTTTTAGGTTGATGATGCTATAGACACCTGTTGCCAAATTTTCCCAATTATCACTTTCTTGTGGAGCAAATTCAGTGCTTATATTGGAGCGTTCTTCTCCTGTAGCCCCATAAGAAAGCCCTATAAGTATGAAGTCCTCCATATCAACAGCATCTATGCCTGGAGTTTTATTGCCTAAATAAGGATAAATACCTGTTGCATTTCCAGGATATACAGAATCGTTCACATATTTATACTGACCTAAAACAGTAAAATGAATACTAAATAACAATAGGAGAAGAATAATTCGATACATTGGTTTTATTTTCAAGATAGTTGATTAGCCTCTAAGTAAAGACGAAAAAATACCACAATAATATACTATGGACGATGATATAAAGATGTAGTATCAAAAATAATAGATAAATTGCAGAAAAGTATAGTACTATTTTGCTATTTTGTAGCTAGAAAATTAATAGCTAAAAAGGTTTTTTTTGTTTATTTTTGTGTGTAAGTAGTTGTTTTTTAATGCTTTAATGCATGTTGTTTTTTTTGTATTAATTGCGTTTTTGTAGGCAAAATAGAGATCTGAAAATGAAAAAAAATAGTCCAGATATATTAAAAGGCAAATTATTGGAATTGTTGAAGACGTTTTCGAATAAAGAATTAAAACGTTTAGAGAGTTATATCATGGCTCCATTTATTAATACGAATAAGAAAATCATTCAGGTATTACAATATATCAAAGCGTATCATCCTTCTTATAAAGAAATTAATAAACTCAAACTGTACAAAAAATTATTTGGTGCTACTACCCCATATCAAGATTCCCGATTACGCGTACTAATCTCTTCTCTTAGTCGCTTGGTAGAACAGTTTATGGCTTATCAGAAATATGAACAAGATCCTTACCGAAAGCAATCGTTTTTATTAGATAGTCTAATTGATAGGCATCTATTCAAATATTACGATCAACAGTTTGATTCCACACAAAAAGAGTTACAAAAATCATCTTTACGAAATATAGACTATTATTATTGGCAGTTTTGGCTGGCAGAATCTAACCACCGTCATGTTGTACTCCAAGACAATCGTTCTTCAGATGATAGCCTTCAAAAAATTATGGATCAATTAGATCGATACTATGTAGTTGAAAAATTACATTACCATTGGTTGGCACTCAATCGTCAACGTGTCGTACAACAAGAATACAATCAAGGCTTCTTTTGGGCTGAAATTAACCAACTTATCCAAGTGTCACCATTAGCAGATGAAGCCCTCATTCGGTTGTATCGACAAATGATTGATGTCTTAGAAGAACCAGAAAAAGAAGAACACTTTATTGGGTTGCGAAAGGTTTTTGAACATAATAAGGATATACTTACTGCTGATGAGCAACAGCAAGTTTATGCAGTACTTATTAATTATTGTCGATGGCAATCTTCTAGGGGAGAGTCCAAGTATATGTTAGTCGCTTTAGATTTATACAAAAAAATGTTTGAAGGAGGCTTATTGCATGTTGGAAGCTATATCTCGCCACAACATTTTAAAAACATTGTATTTCTAGCATTACAAGTGGATGATCTAGATTGGGTAGGTAAGTTTTTAGAAAATAACTGGAAAGGAATGCATCCTAATCATGCTAATAATGTTTATGCCTATAATAAAGCAGCTCTCTATTTCCATCAAGAAAAATTTGATGAAGCAGCAGATTTATTACGCCAAATTCAGTTTTCTGACTTTGAATTTATAGATTTTTACTACCATATTGACTATAAGATTTTACTCATCAAAACCTACTACAATACCAATGAAGAATCCCCTTTAATTGCTGCATTAGAAGCCCTACGAATTTACTTGATGCGCCACAAAGGAATAGCCACTAACCAACGAACAGCGTATTTGAATTTTATTAAACTAACAAAACGCTTAATTAATGAAAAGCGCGGAAAGAAACGACAATCAAAAGACAATTTAGAAGATGCTATTCGAAAAACAGAACCTCTTTTTCAGCGACATTGGTTATTAGATAAATATAATGAATTGGCAGTCAGTAACGGTTAAAAAAGTGAAATTAGAAAGATAATTCATGATATATCTTAGTGTTTGAAGTGTCGTAAACCTGTGAATAACATAGCTATATTAAGGTCATCGCATTTTGCGACTACCTCCTTATCACGGATGGAACCTCCTGGCTGAATAATATGTCGAATACCATGTTCGGCAGCTAATTCAACATTATCAGCAAAGGGGAAAAAGGCATCTGATACAAGGATTGCCTTACCTAATTCCGTTTGGATATAACTGTTGAGGTCTTCACCTGTATATTCTTTTTGTAAGTTTTCTTTACTTTTTTCAATGGCTAGTTTAGTAGCAACTAGTCGATTGGGTTGGCCTGCGCCCATGCCTAGTAATTGTAATTGTCCTTCTTTTTCTCGTACAATGACAATCGCATTTGATTTAATATTACTAATGGCTTTAAGCCCAAACTCTACCAATGTTTTTAATGCAGGAATCGGGAAGGTTCTTTGGGTTGCAGATTCGAGTTTATTATATAGTTCTTGATCCAGGTCTTGTACCAATAAACTACCACCCATATAACGAAGGTCTTTGAATGGGTATGCCGCTTCAAAGTCGTATACGATAACTCGTAGGTTTTTGTGAATACATAGATATTCAAGAGCTTCTTCGGTATAAGAAGGGGCAATAACGACTTCAATAAACTTTCGCTCAGCTCGCTTAGTCGCATCTAATTGGAAGAAGGTAACAGTATCTTTAGTAACTGGTTTATTGAAGGCGATAATAGAACCAAATGCCGAAATAGGATCACCTGCCCACGCTGCTTCTAGTGCTTTTCGTTGATCGCTTCCAGTTGCTAAGCCACAAGGGTTACTGTGCTTGATAACCGAACAAGCCGTTGTTTTAAAACCTCGGACAGCTTCAAGCGCTCCATGAATGTCTAAGATATTATTGAAGGAGAGTGCTTTGCCATGTAATACTTCCATATCTGCAAGGGAGTAGTTGGCTGTTCTTTCGCGATAGAAACTAGCTGCTTGGTGTGAGTTTTCTCCATAACGTAGTGGTTGGGGGTGGTCAAATGTCAGACGTAAGGAAGGAGTACCCATTTCTTGATCCATCGTACTAGCAATCAATGCATCATAGTCGGCTGTGTGATTAAAAGCTTTTTGCATGAGTTTTTTACGGGTGTTGATGTCTAAAGCTCCTTTATTTACATGTAATTGTTCAAGGAGAAATGGATAATCAGTAGGGTCGGTAACTACCGCAACATATCTATAGTTTTTGGCAGCAGCACGCACCATTGTCGGCCCACCAATATCAATATTTTCGATAAGAGTAGGAAAGTCGGCTCCACTTTCTAATACTTTTTGAAATGGATACAAATTACAAACTACCAAATCAATGGCTTCAATATTTAAATCGGCAGCTTCTTGGGCGTCTCTTTCACGGTCAAATAAAAGAGCAGACTCAATATTAAAAGAGATGGTCTTCATACGGCCTCCAAATGCTTCGGGATTGCCTGTTACCTGACTAATATCGGTAAAAGGTATTCCATTTTCTTGTAGCTTTCGTCCTGTTCCTCCTGTCGAAATAATCTCGCAACCGTAGCTAGTGAGAGCGTCAGCAAGTGGAAGGAGTTGTGTTTTATCAGAAACACTTAATAAGGCTCTTTTAATAGCGATGAGTTGGTTGGCATCTATTAAGGTCATTGTATTTTATAGCTTGTATGAAGTGAAGTTTAGGTAAGTACTTGGGCAAAAGTTTTTCCACAAAATTATTTTTATTACGCACTGCAAAACTCCCCTCCTCGGAGGGGTTGGAGGTTGGTTTCTACAAAATGAAATGTCGAATAATTTATGTCCATGTACATACTTAACAGTTAGTTTTGAATAAAGTTTTAGATGATTAAGAGCTTGTTTAGATAGAATGAGCCTTGTGTTATAACAATGCATATGCACTAAAAAATAATTAAAAAAATGTAATTTTATATGTAACCAATTGCAACTTTTTGCGTCTAAATTACGTATTTAATAATAAAAGAATAAAAATTTTAACATTTCAATTGTTTTTAACCTGCATTTCACCGCTTACCAAGCTATAGTAAAGCTTTTGTAGCTACTAGTAGATGATGATAGATGAAGAAGGAGTAACGATTTATAGTAGTGCTTTTCTTCCATTTTAATATATAATTCATTTTTGGGCGTGCCCCTACATAGTTGTTGAGTGCTTGGGTCGTTGAGTTACATCGTTAACTCAACAATTCAATCACCCAACCACTCAACAACTATTCCAGGTCGGGCTATCCGTTTGTAGTTGCCTCACAGCCACTAGCTCCGCATAGTCCTAGCAGTGTCTTCCGCTGTCAGCCCTGCTAGTCCTTGCTTCACAAAGCGGCTGTTTCGCCAAGCTACCACTACTATCTCTCACGCGTAAGGGCATCCCTTGTGGGTGCCCTAGATGACCGAATGACTGGATATTTAGAGGTGGGTTTAGGCGTTACGCATAGGATGATTGAGTAATGTTATAACAGGTTCACAGACTCTTACCAAAATCGTCACTACTACAAGGAATTCAAAATCTTTAAAAAAGCAACTAATTTATAGAAATAAAAATTTCTAACCAACTGATTATCAATTAATAATTATTCTGTTCGAATGAAAAAATATCACTTTTTCTCGAACTACTTTCATTTTCAAACTGTTAAATAATTAAGCCATGAAGACCGTAAAGCTTAACTCTTCTCCCGATTGGAAAGGACTAGTGATCGTAGTCCTACTTGTTTTAACGAGTAATCTGATCACCTACCGCTTCTGGGTTCAACCTCGCGGGCCAACGAGCACCACCTCTCAAGTAGAGACTGCGCGTCCCCAAAAGACAGGTTTATACCTGATGGACCAAGCAGAAGCCTACGTATACGACGTAGCTGCTTTCGAATCAAAAGTTCGTAGCGTGAGTCGTAATCTGCAGATTCCACCTGAGTGGTTGATGGCTGTCATGCACAGTGAGAGTCGTTTTGATGCAGCGGTGGCAAATATTAAAGGAAGTGGCGCAACAGGTTTAATTCAGTTTATGCCTGCGACTGCCAAAGATTTTAATGTTACCACCAAAAAGCTGCGCAACATGAACCACATCGAACAGTTGGATTATGTTTACCGGTACTTGAATAGCAAGCGTACTAAGTACGGTGCATTCGAGAGCTTAACTGATCTCTATGTATCTATTCTGTACCCTAAGGCATTGCAAGGAGACTTTTGCTTTACGTTGTACGCAAAACCTTCTAAGGCTTACGAGATGAATGCTGGACTTGATGAGGACAAAGATGGGCGAGTGACTGTATCGGACATTGACCGACGCATGAAGCGCAAGTACCCAAAGGCGTATATTAAAACGTTGGAGGATGCTGATAACCCAGGCTTAATCCGACAGTTCAAGACCACTTTCTCTCGGTAGATGTGCGCTGGGGAGTCACCACTTGTGGTGGCTCCCTTTTTGCATTATAGGACGATGTCCTATGTTATTGCTGAAGCTCTTCTAGGAGCTATGGACTGACAGTACAGACAAGGCATGCCTTGTTTCTATCAAAATCTGACCCCTGAAACCTGTCGCCTGACCCCTACATTCTGATCTTCCGATACAACCTGATCCCTAAAAACAGGGCAATCATCACTCCAAAAAGAATAAAAAAGGCAGTAATAAAATTTAATGTATTCTTAAAAACAGCAATTAGGACGATAGCGATGAGGAAAACCGTAGCCACTTCATTCCATAAACGAAGCTGATAAGAAGAAAATGTTTTTTCTTTACGTTGCAATTTGCCGAGTACTTGTCGATTGTAAAAATGGTACGCAACTAAAAGAAATACAAAGGTGAGTTTGATATGTAACCACGATTGAAAAACAGCAGGATTGTAGGCAATCATTCCAAAACCACATATGATGGTTACAACCATCGCAGGAGTAGTAATAATTTTATACAAACGTAAAGCCATCATCTCAAAAGCATCTTGTAGCACTTTTCTTTCTGCTGGAGGACGTTCATTAGCTTCGACATGGTAAATAAAGAGGCGGACAAGGTAGAATAAGCCAGCAAACCAGCTTACAAATCCGATAATGTGGAGGGCTTTTAAGTAAAAATATAACATATAGAAAAGTCAAGAGTTGAAAAGCAAGACAGCCTCTTATTACGTATTTCAAAACTCCCCTCCTCGGAGGGGTCGAGGGTGGGTTTATAGACCCAGAAATGCCGAATAATTGATGTCCATGTACTTACAAAGGTAGCAGATTAAGCCCTAATCCAACTAATGTTATACAAATTTGTTCTTGAGTTAAGTTATTAGCTGATAAATAATTTATAACAAATTATGGTACAACAATCATTCAAAGTAAAAGGGCTGCATTGTGGAGCATGCGTACAACGTGTACAAGGAGCAATTGCTTCTATACCAGGAGTGGAGGAGGTAAATGTCTCATTAAGCCCGCCTGCCTTACAATTTGAAACGGGTAGCCCAATTCCTACAACAGAACTCAATACTTTTTTGGCAAAAGTAGGTGATTATAGTTTAGAGGAAAAAAAAGAAGTAATACCGTCAACTGAAAAAAAATCCGAGTCTGTAGAGGAAAAACAAGAGATTAGCCTCAGTACTTTTAAACCCTTATTACTTGTTTTGGGCTACATACTTGGAGTCGTATTACTCGTAGCCCTTACCACCAGTAATTGGAATCTTATGTCATTGATGCGCTACTATATGGCAGGGTTCTTTATAGCTTTTTCCTTTTTCAAAATGTTAGATGTGCGTGGCTTCGCCAATTCGTTTAGTATGTATGATCCTATCGCCAAACGAGCACCTATTTATGGATATATTTATCCCTTTATCGAATTGGGATTAGGAGCTTTGTTTTTAACAGGTATCCAACCCATCTTTACAAATGTACTAACGCTCATTATAATAGGGATTGGAACCATTGGGGTGGTAAGTAGTGTCTTAGATAAGCGGGAAATAAAATGTGCTTGTTTAGGAACAGGGTTCAATTTGCCAATGACAACAGTCACTATTATTGAGAATAGTATGATGTTGGTAATGGCGACATGTATGTTAATATACTTATTATAGTAAGTGGGATAGGCACAAAAAAATAGAGCGGCTGGATGTAAACACCCAACCGCTCACTCATTCACTTTCACTACCTAACTAACCCAAGCCTATAGCTTAGAGTTCCTTTAAGTAAAAAAGATTGTAATAAAAAAAATACGATCAGCCTAAACTTTTTTTGCATTATCGCATTATTAATAATAACTTTAGAGCATCATGAAAAATTATAACACACATCACCACCATCATAATACACTTGCTTAAGGCAATAGGTGGTCAAACTGTGTTACTATAAACATTCAAAATTGAAGAAAGACTTACCAATTGCGGTGAGTCTTTTTTTGTTTTATAAACCTTTAAAATCATTATTCATGCGTCAGTTCATCCATCATTTCCATCATCATGTACTATTACTATTTGAGTAATTGATGGAAGAGATATGAACGATCTCAAAAAAACAATCCCAAAACAAAAAAGAGGGACACGTCAATTGCTGATGTGTCCCTCTTTTTGTTTTAAACACTATCAAGTAACACATTCAAAATATAAATCAACATGCAGACTGAAATATTAAAAATAGCCATTCAAAAGTCAGGACGACTGAGTGATTCTTCTAAGAAACTCTTAAAAGAATGTGGCATTAAAATAAAAAATGGAGGAGGGAAGCTCTTATCTCCTGCTACCAATTTTCCGATACAGGTACTCAATCTACGAGATGATGACATCCCTCAATATGTGGAGGATGGAATAGCAGACATTGGAATCTTAGGAGAAAATGTAGTGCTAGAGGCGAATAAACAAGTGGAAATAGTTACTCGCTTAGGTTTTGCAAGCTGCCGACTATCTTTGGCAGTACCTAAATCAGATACTTATACCGATGTTTCTTTTTTTGAAGGAAAAAAAGTAGCCACCTCTTACCCACAAATTCTCGGTGATTATCTCCAAAAAAATCAGATAAACGCAGAAATACACAAAATCAGTGGTTCAGTAGAAATTGCTCCTAGTATTGGACTTGCGGATGCAGTATGTGATATTGTTAGTTCGGGAAGTACCCTATTTAGTAATGGTTTGAAAGAAGTAGAGGTAATCATGAAGTCAGAAGCAGTACTAATCAAAAGACCCCAGCTTTCTGAAGAAAAACAAAGCATCTTAGATAAGCTACTATTTAGAATCCAAGCAGTAAAAAAGGCAGAAAGTAGTAAATACATCTTATTGAATGCTCCTAATGAGTCTATCCCAAAAATTAAAGAAGTCATCCCAGGTATGAAAAGTCCAACGATTATCCCACTAGCCGATGAAGGATGGAGTGCCTTGCACTCTGTAGTAGTAGAAGAACAGTTTTGGGAGGTAATTGACCAACTCAAAGCAGCAGGAGCACAAGGTATTCTAGTAGTGCCCATCGAAAAAATGATTGTATAAAACAAAAATCGAAATCAAAATGAAACTATATATTCAACCAAGTAGGCAAAAACTGACAACAATCTTAAGTCGCCCAGCAGCAGATTTGAGACAATTGGAGGAACCTGTAAAAGTTATCTTAGAGGAAGTGAAACGTAGGGGAGAAGAGGCAGTAAAGTGCTATACCAAGCTATTTGATCAAGTAGATATAGATACAATACAGGTAAGTGAACAAGAAATTAAAGAAGCAATAGAAAAAGTAAATCCAGCACTTAAAGAAGCCATTCAAACAGCTTATCAAAATATTTATCGTTTTCACAAAGCCCAAGAAACCAAACCAGAACCAATCGAAACAATGGAAGGGGTACAGTGCTGGCGTAAAAATGTACCAATCAACAAAGTTGGGTTGTACATCCCAGGTGGAACAGCCCCTCTTTTTTCTACGGTACTAATGCTGGGTATCCCTGCACAAATAGCAGGCTGCAAAGAGGTCATCATGTGTACACCTCCACAAAAAGATGGAAGTATAAACCCCGCCATTTTATATGCCGCTCAATTAACAGGTATCCAAAAAATATTCAAAATAGGAGGAGTACAGGCAATAGGTGCAATGACCTATAGTACAGAAAATGTACCTGCTGTTTATAAAATACTCGGCCCAGGAAATGCCTATGTAACAGTTGCCAAACAATTGGTCAGCCAAGAAGGAGTAGCCATTGATATGCCTGCGGGACCATCTGAGGTAATGGTCGTAGCAGATGAAACTGCATACCCAAGTTTTGTAGCTGCTGATCTACTTTCACAAGCCGAACACGGAGTCGATAGCCAAGTGGTATTGGTCGCTTTTTCCGAATATTTTGTTAATAAGGTAATGGAGGAAATCGAAAAACAATTACTTGTTTTACCCCGCCAAGAAATTGCACGTAACTGCTTAAAAAATAGTATAGCCATTGTAGCTAAGGGGCAAGAAGAAGCCTTGCAAATCATAAATACCTATGCTCCCGAACACTTAATCATTGCCACAAAAGAAGCCAATGAATTAGCCGAACAAGTAGAAAATGCAGGTTCCGTTTTTATCGGTAACTTCACTCCCGAATCAGCAGGTGACTATGCTTCAGGTACCAATCACACGCTCCCTACCAATGGTTTTGCACGCGCTTATAGTGGCGTATCACTCGACTCTTTTGTAAAGAAAATCACTTACCAACAAATTACTCCCAAAGGCATTCAGCAACTCGGCCCAACCGTAGCCCTAATGGCAGAAGCCGAGCAACTCCAAGCACACGCTAATGCCGTTACCATCCGTCTCCAATCCCGCAATCCCTCAGTCCCCCGTAAAGACAAGGCATGCCTTGTCTCCTCGCACCTCGCACTTCGCACCTCGCACTTCGGACCTCGCACAATCCCTTCCCTCGTCCGCCCCAACATTCGCCAACTCCAACCCTATTCCTCCGCACGAGAAGAATACAAAGGAGCAGCAAAAGTATTTCTAGATGCGAATGAAAACCCCAATACGAGTGAGGTCAATCGGTATCCCGATCCCTTACAAAAAAAACTAAAACAAGAAATATCAAAACTAAAAGGAGTACCAACAGAAAATATCTTTTTAGGGAATGGAAGTGATGAGGCAATAGACTTATTGATGCGCGTATTTTGCGAACCTCAACAAGATTATATCATCACCCTACCTCCTACCTATGGCATGTATCAGGTGAGTGCCAATATTTCAAATGTAGTGATCAAAGAAGTACCACTTAAAAAGGATTTTCAACCCAATGTGGAGGCAATACTAGAAGCGGATAGTCTCAATGCAAAACTCCTATTTATTTGTAGTCCTAATAATCCGACAGGTAATCAAATGGATCGTTCCGCAATGCTTCAATTACTTGAAAATTTCTCAGGTATCATAGTCGTAGATGAAGCCTATATCGACTTTGCAGGTGGAGGTTCTGGTGTAGACTTACTAGAACAATATCCTAACTTAGTGATCTTACAAACCTTTTCTAAAGCTTGGGGCTTGGCAGGTATTCGCTTAGGAATGGCTTTTGCCAATCAAGAAGTCATTCAGTACCTAAACAAGGTAAAGCCACCTTATAATATTAATAAACTCACCCAACAAGCAGCCCTAAATGCCTTACAAGAAAGTGATCAAGTACAAGCACAAGTTTCCCAATTGATAGAGCAAAGAAACTACCTCACAGAAGAGTTTAAAAAGTTTTCTTTTGTCCAAAAAGTATATCCATCTGAAGCCAATTTCCTATTGGTGAAAATGGAGGAACCACTTGTTATTTACCAAGCACTTTTACAAGAAGAAATCATTGTACGCAATCGCTCTACTCAATTACTGTGTGAAGGCTGCCTTCGAATCACCGTTGGGACTCCTGAAGAAAATAAATTATTATTAACGGCCTTAAAAATATTTAGTACAGACGTTGCGCGCAACGTCTCTATCCAAAACATAAAACCATGAAAAAACTACTCATATTAGATCGTGATGGGACCCTCATTCTCGAACCCGAAGACGAGCAAATTGACTCCCTCGAAAAACTAGAGTACTACCCCAAAGTATTTCAATATTTAGCCAAAATCGTACAAGAATTGGACTATGAACTTATCATGATCACCAATCAAGATGGACTAGGCACTGATTCCTTTCCCGAAGATACATTTTGGCCAGCTCACAATAAAATGCTCAATGCCTTCCAGAAAGAAGGAATTACATTTAGTGACATACTCATTGATCGTAGTTTCCCAGCTGATAATTCCCCTACTCGCAAACCAGAAATAGGCTTAATGTTACCTTATTTGAATGGCGAATACGATATAGCCAATTCGTTTGTGGTAGGTGATCGAACCAGTGATGTACAACTCGCTAAAAACATCGGTGCCAAAGGTATTTTTATCAATGATAATGAAGCACTCGTCACTGAAGCCCAACTAACAGATACATGTGCCCTGATTACAAGCGATTGGGAAGCGATTTACAAATTACTTCGCAAAGCTCCACGAAATACCAGTGTGCGTCGTCAAACCAAAGAAACCGATATTCAAGTAACCTTATCACTTGATGGATCAGGGCAAGCCAACAACCAAACAGGATTAGGTTTTTTCGACCACATGCTCGATCAATTAGCCCGCCACTCTGGATGTGATTTAAGCGTACAAGTACAAGGAGACTTACACATAGACGAACACCACACCATCGAAGATACAGCGATTACTTTAGGGCAAGCATTCCTGGAAGCATTAGGAAGCAAAAGAGGCATTGAAAGGTATGGTTATTGTCTACCAATGGACGATTGTTTGGCTCAAGTCGCTATCGACTTTGGTGGACGAAACTGGCTCGTTTGGGAAGCTGAGTTTAAACGCGAAATGATAGGAGAAATGCCCACAGAAATGTTTATGCACTTCTTCAAATCCTTCACCGATTCAGCCAAATGCAATCTCAATATTAAAGCAGAAGGAACCAACGAACACCACAAGATAGAAGCTATTTTCAAGGCATTTGCCAAAAGCATTAAAATGGCCATTCGTCGGGATGTGTATTCCAATCAATTGCCAACCACTAAAGGGGTTCTATAAATTATGAATATAGTCATCATTCAATACAATGCAGGAAATATCCGCTCAGTGAGTCATGCCCTAGAACGACTAGGAATCACCCCCACCATTTCAGGTGATCCTGCTGCGATAAAAGCAGCAGATAAAGTCATTTTTCCAGGGGTAGGAGAAGCCTCCTCAGCCATGCAATTTCTACGAAAAAAAGGACTTGCAACACTTATTCCACAACTAGAGCAACCCGTTTTAGGTATCTGTTTAGGAATGCAACTAATGGGAAGCTATTCAGAAGAAGGAAATACAACTTGTTTAGGTATTCTAGAACAACAAGTCAAAAAGTTTATTCCCAATTCTCCATATAAAGTGCCTCATGTCGGCTGGAATACCATCCAACAAATAAAAAATTCTCTTTTTAAGGGAATGAAGGAAGAAAGTTATGTCTATTTTGTGCATAGTTATTACCTCGAAATTGGTACTTATACCACCGCCATAACCAACCACGCAGTCCCCTTTAGTGCTGCGATACAAAAAGATAATTTCTTTGCGACCCAATTTCACCCCGAAAAGTCAGGTGATATAGGGCAGCAAGTACTCCAAAATTTTCTAACTATATGATTAATATCATACCCGCCATTGATATTATTGATGGTAAATGCGTTCGTCTGACACAAGGCGATTACAAACAAAAAAAAGAATACAGTGCCGATCCACTTGCTATCGCTCAATCTTTTGAAAAAGCAGGGATCAAATACCTTCACATCGTTGATCTTGAAGGAGCAAAAGCAGGACAGATCATCAATGCCAAAACACTCCAATCAATCGCTCAAAATACCAATTTACATATTGACTTTGGAGGAGGAATCAAAAGTGAAAAAGACTTAGAACTAGCTTTCGAATGTGGAGCGAAACAAGTAACCATCGGTTCTATTGCTGTTACCAATCGCCCCTTATTTTTAAGCTGGTTAAATAAATATGGAGCCGATAAAATCATACTCGGGGCTGATGTTTCCAATGGTTATATCGCCATTCATGGTTGGCAAGAACAAAGCAAATTAGAACTATTCGATTTCCTAAAAGGCTATATCAAAGAAGGAGTCAAATCAGTCATTTGTACCGACATCTCCAAAGATGGATTATTGCAAGGCACCGCACTCGATCTATACCAAAAAATAAAAAATCAATTTCCCACACTCCAACTTATTGCAAGTGGAGGCGTTACCACCCTCAACGATATTCATGTACTCAATGAAATGCATTGTGATGGGGTAATAATTGGCAAAGCTATTTATGAAGGCAATATTAAAGTGACAGATTTAGGAGCTATTCAGAATTTTTATCAATAATTTGGGCGTGCCCTTCCACAGGGATTGAGAAACTGTGGGAATCTAGGAAATACTTTATAACCCAATCCCTCAATCCCACAGTCCCTCAATCCCTGTTTCAGGTCGGGCTATTCGTTTGTAGTTGCCTCATACCCACTTGTTCAGCATATTCCTAGCAGTGTCTTCCGCTGTCAGCCCTGCTAGTC
>JAHDHP010000063.1 GCA_020631245.1 Bacteroidota bacterium
CTTCCAAAATCATCAAAAGCGATATTTTCTTCTGGTACTCCTAGTTCGTCGAGCATTTTAAGAGCTGCGGCTAACATGAGTGGAGGACCACAAAGATAGTATTCGATTTCTTCTGGCTCAGGATGCTTACTGAGGTACTCATCGTAAAGTACTTGGTGGATAAAGCCTGTTGAGCCTTTCCAGTTATCACTTTCAATAGGTGAAGAAAGGGCAATGTTATATTTGAAATTTGGATATTCGTCTTCAATTTTACGGAACTGATCGGTATAGAATAATTCACGTAAAGAACGTCCTCCATACCAGTAAGTTACCTTACGATCTTTGGTTTTGAGGGTGTGGAACAAGTGGAAAAGGTGTGAACGAAGGGGAGCCATTCCTGCACCACCACCGATATAACACATTTCCTTTTTGGTAGGCTTGATGAAGAACTCACCATAAGGCCCCGACACGGTTACTTTATCACCTGGTTTACGAGAGAAGACATAAGAAGAACAGATACCTGGATTCACATCCATATATTTGTTTTTCGCTCTATCCCATGGTGGAGGAGCAACTCGGATATTCAGCATGACGATATTTCCTTCAGCAGGGTGATTAGCCATCGAGTAGGCACGGAAGATAGGTTCTGGGTTTTTCATTTTCAGATCCCACATACCATATTGATCCCATTCGTCGGTATATTCCTTATCGATATCCATATCACTATAAGATACTTCAATAGCAGGAACATCAATTTGGATATATCCACCCGATTCGAAATCGAGAGTTTCCCCTTCAGGAAGCCTCACTACAAATTCTTTGATATAAGTAGAAACGTTATCATTAGAAACGACTTCACATTCCCACTTCTTGATTCCGAAGATCTCTTCTTCCACATGAATCTTCATGTCAGAACGCACTTTTACTTGACAAGCTAACCGCCATTTTTCTTTGGCTTGCTTTCTAGTAAGGTGGTTCATTTCTGTAGGAAGTGGATCTCCACCACCTTCGAGTACCTGACACATACACATCGCACAAGTACCTCCACCTCCACAAGCGGAAGGTAAGAAGATATTCTTTTCAGATAATGCAGTCAAGAGGGTAGAACCAGGTTGAGTGATAATGGGATCATTGGAATCTCCATTAATCACGATATTAATATCACCAGAAGGCACTAGTTTTGCCTTTGCTACCAACAAAACAGTGGTGAGCAGCATGATAATAAAGGTGAAGGCAATGATACTTCCAATCACCGTGGACATTAAGGATAATAGTATCATGATATTATTTGATTTAACGTATATTAGAGATAGATGACCTATACTGTGAACAACATAGAATAAAGGGAAATGTTGTTTGCTTATACAGCAATACCCATCAAACTCATAAATGCTAATCCCATTAAGCCAGTAATGATAAAGGCCATTCCTAAGCCACGAAGGGCAGGAGGAACATTAGAATAGCGAATTTTTTCACGAATAGCAGCGATAGCAATAATGGCTAAGAAGAAACCAAAACCTGCTCCGATACCATATACAATAGACTCTGTAAATAAGTATTCACGCTGAACCATAAATAAAGAACCTCCTAAAATAGCACAGTTTACGGTAATCAGGGGCAGAAATATCCCCAGGGACGTATACAGGGCAGGGGAGAAGCGTTCTATAATCATCTCCACCAGTTGTACCATCGAGGCAATAACAGCAATAAAGGCAATTAAATAGAGGAAGGTAAGGTCTACGGTAGCAAAAGAAGGGTGAATCCATGAAAGCGCACCTTCTGCTAATACATAGTTATATACGAGCCAGTTGATAGGAGCCGTAATCGTTAATACGAAGATAACGGCCAATCCTAATCCAAAAGCTGTTTTTACGGTTTTTGAAACGGCTAAGTAGGAGCACATACCGAAGAAATAGGCGAGTACCATATTTTCGATAAAAGCTGATTTGAGAAAGAGATTGATATATTCCATGATGGATAATGATTTGTCGATTTAAGAATGGGTCAACTTGTAAAAGGCTAGTTGACTAGCTCACATCTACTAACTTGGTATTACGTGAACGTTGTATCCAAATAAAGATACCGATCAGGAACATGGCAGCCGTAGAGGTAGCCATTACCCCATTGTCCATATAACCCATATCATAGGCAGCTTGTGGCATTAACTTATAGCCCATTAGCGTACCTGCCCCAAAAAATTCACGGAACATCGCCACTAAAATAAGTACCGCTCCATATCCCAGTCCATTTCCAATACCATCTAAGAAAGCGGGCCATGGTTTATTACCCATTGCAAAGGCTTCAAGGCGCCCCATCACAATACAATTGGTAATAATCAAACCAATAAATACGGATAGCTGCTGACTGACTTCAAATAAGAAGGCACGAAGTATTTGATCTACTAAGGTTACTAAGGAAGCAATAACTACTAGCTGTACGATCATACGAATACGGCTAGGAATTCCTTTACGTAACAAGGAGATGACTAAGTTGGCTACAGAACAAACCACTACTACACAAATAGCCATCACGAGTGCTGGTTTTACCTGTGTGGTTACTGCTAATGCAGAACAAATACCCAATACCTGCACGGTGATCGGGTTATTGTCATCGAGTGGATCGGTGAGTAATCGTCTATTTTTGGGAGAAAAAAGAGGTTCGCTCTTTTTTACTGCTGCTTCTGCTACTTGGCTCATTTTATAGCAATTTAAATAGGAGTCAGGAGTCAGGTTTCAGGAGTCAGAAAAAAACTACCTAAAACAAGGTCTCCAGAACACCATTAATTAATTAACACTTTCGAAGTACGTTTTATACGTCATATATCCTTTGCGGAGCATCGAATCCACACCTACACCCGTAATGGTTGCACCAGACATTCCATCTACCAAGTGCGGCTTACCTTCCAATTCATTTCCTCTACCTTTAAGAATACGGAGTTCATAATCTCCTTTTCCATTCAAAAACTTACGTCCTTTGAATTGGTCTTGAAACCAGGGTTTGGTAATTTCTGCACCTAGTCCTGGCGTTTCTCCTGCATGTCCATAAGTAGCTCCATCAATGGTACTAAAGTCATCTTGAAGGGCTACATAGCCCCAAATGACGTTCCAAAGACCTGAACCATGTAAAGGCATGATATAGTTTTTCTTAGTTCCTTTTTCATACACATATACAGGCATATGATAAGGATCACCTGCTTTCTTCTTCACATATTCTTTGCGAAGATCAAGGTCAAATGCAGCGGGTGCATTATCAGTAACAATTTTACCACTTTGGTCTATAATGACTTCCTTGATCGTTGCTTCATACTCTCCTTGAACTTTGGATTTATCGTCAATCGGATCAACAGCATTAAGGATTTGTTTCATTTTGTCAAGGCGAATTTCTGCGTCTTGACGATCTTTGAGTAGCATCGCTACCCCTGCTAAAATAGCAGCGACCAAAAGGGTCATAACAAGTGCATACCCGAAGGTATATCCGTTGGAATTGGTATTAATTGGCATTGGCTCTAGCTAATCTTCGTTTAATATTGGCAGCAACCACATAATGGTCAATTAGTGGTGCAAATACATTCATAAATAAAATGGCAAGCATCCATCCTTCAGGATAGGCAGGATTTAATACCCGAACAATCATACCAACCACACCAATCAAAAATCCATAAATTAACTTACCCGTGTCGGTTTGCGCAGCAGTTACTGGATCAGTTGCCATAAATACCATCGCAAAAAGGAAACTACCCATAATGAGATGATAGTGGAAAGGGACTCCTAAGAAAGAGTCGGCTGCTCCAAAAGCGTTGAATAATAAACCTGTTACAATAGCTCCAATAAGCATAGATAACATGATTCTCCAACTAGCAATTCCAGTAGCTAATAAGAAAGCTCCACCCAATAAAACAGCCCATTTGCTGGTTTCACCAATTGATCCAGGAATATCTCCCCAAAATAGTTGGCTAGTGGTATAAGCTCCTTGTACGGCTTCCCAACCCCCTTTAGCAGCAAGTGCCAAAGGCGTTGCTCCTGTCCAGCCATCGGCTTGTACAAAAGACATCAAGCCGTGTTTGGCATTTGCAATAGCATCGGCTCCGAAGGTGGAATAAGCCAAACTATCTAAGCCGAAAATGGAGTGTAGAAAGTTATAATCATAAGCCACCCACACCTCATCACCTGAGATAGTAGTAGGATAGGCGAAGAATATAAAAACACGCGCGGTAAGGGCAATGTTCAATATATTCATTCCCGTTCCTCCAAAGGCTTCTTTTCCGATAATCACCGCAAAAATAATGGATACAGCAAGCATCCAAAGCGGAATATCGGGAGGCATAATCAGTGGAATCAACATTGCCGAAACCAAATATCCTTCTTCAATAGCATGACCCTTCCGAGCTGCAAAAAAGAATTCAATACCAAGTCCTACCGCATAAGAAACCACAATGATAGGTAGTATTTGGAATAAGCCGTAAAAGAATTTAGTAAAAAAGCTTGCTTCTCCAGCAAGTCCATAGGCAAGGAAGTGTTGATGCCCTACATTGTACATCCCAAACACCAAGCAAATTTGCATAGCTAAAACCACAAAGATCATGAGCCGCTTTAGATCCATCCCATCTTTAATGTGAGTACCTAAACCATTAGTTGTTGTTTTGGGAGCAAATAGGAAGGTCGCAAATCCATCGGCAACAGTATGGGCATATTTATTGCCCTTTGTTGCTTCTAGCACTTGCTCCACCTTTTTCTCCAAGAATTTAATCATATCGGTATATTTCTAAACGATGATGGTTATATTATCAATTAATTACGCTTGTTCTCTCATATAATCAAGCCCTTCTCTCAAAATATCTTGCATATCTGTTTTAGAAGGACAAACAAATTCACAAAGGGCAAGGTCTTCTTCTACCACTTCGTAGATTCCTAAGCCCTCAATGAGTTCGAAGTCACGCGCCATGATCGCTTTAATCAATTGCATAGGGTATAGATCCATAGGTAATACGCGTTCGTATTGACCTGTCAATACCATTGCACGATGTTCTCCGTGAGAGTTTGTATTAACGTTAAATTGTTTTTTTGAACTAAGAGCAGACAGGAATGAACGCGAGGCACTTGGACGAGGGTAATTGGGTACTAACCAACCAAATAGCTCGTAACGATCACCTTCTTCGATGACACTTAGCAAGTTATCAAATGCTCCTAAGTGACCTTTTATATCTATTTTTTTACCAGAAAGCACATTCCCTCCGATAAAGCGTACATGGTCATTATCTAAGTTATTAGCAGCAAATCCTTCGATATTAGCTCCTAAATAAGTTTGAAAATAACGAGGTTCTTTTACCACAGGACCTGCTAATGCAACCAATCGAGTGGTATCAAATCGTCCTTCATCAAACAGACGACCGATAACAGCCACATTTTGTGGATCAATTGTCCACGCAACCTCTCCTTTGTTGATCGGATCAATATGGTGAATCTGAACGCCCACATTTCCAGCAGGGTGTTTTCCAGAAAATTTATGTATTTCTACCCCTTTGGCATCTCCTATTTTTCCGCCTCCACTGCCAGGCAAACTCAAATGTACTTTACCATCCGTCAGCTTTTTCAATACCTCCAAACCTGCTTGAAAAGCACCCATTTGCCCTTCCATAACATAACTCATATCAGGGGCTAAAGGAGCTGTGTCAAAACCAGAAATAAAGATTGCTTTTGGCTTATCCTTTGGATCAGCCACTACATTATAAGGACGTTGACGCAGAAAAGCCCAGCCACCATTTTGCAATAAGTGCTTAACAATTTCTTCTCTAGACGTACTGCTAATACGTATTTTTTCTAGCGATTTAAATTGGATTTGTTTGTCGGCGAGAATGACAATTTCAGTAATCGCTCTCTTTTCTCCTCTTCTTACCTCCACCACTTCACCACTTACGGGTGCACAAAAGAGCATATCTGGCTGCAACTTATCGTAAAACAATGGATCTCCAGCTTTTACCTCATCTCCTACTTGTACCAGGAGTTTAGGAATTGGCGATAAGCCTAGATAGTCTATCGGCTTAACAGCATAGGTGCGGGTATGAATTTTTTCTGTCTTTTTCTGTGGCGTTCCGAGGATATTAATATTATATCCTTTTTTGAGCTTTACATTTTTACCCATCGGTAGTATTTATTTTATTTCATCGAAATAAGAGGCCGCAAAATTACTACTAATTTTATAAATAATATAATGCAGTCGAGGAATTTTATACGATAATGATGTTCGAACAATTAAAATGAAAAAATGTTTGCTATGGGCGTGCCCCCATTTGTGCCAATCAACCTGTTAGGTTTTTAAAACCTGACAGGTTGATTGGCACAAATGGGGTCGGGCTATTCGCTTGTAGTTGCCTCCTACCCACTTGTTCAGCATAGTCCTAGCAGTGTCTTCCGCTGTCAGCCCTGCTAGTCCTTGCTTCACAAAGCGGTTAGTTCGGCAAGCTATCGCTACTATCCCTCACGCGATTCAATGACTGGATGAGCGAATGACTGAATGATTGGATAGGCGTTACGCTACATTCACTCGTACAGACAAGTCATGCCTTGTCTCTACTCGCTAATTCGCTCATTCACTAATCGCGTATGTACCTCCAACACTTGTGGAATCAACAACTTTTCCCCATCATTATAAATAACAAAATCGGCTCGTTCCATTTTTTCCTCTTCCGACATTTGCTGCGCCATTCGCGCGCGGATAGCCGCTTCGGTGGTTTTATCGCGCTTTAAAACGCGGGCAATACGCACCTCTTCAGGCGCATAAACCGTAATCACCTTATCAAGGTATTTCCAAGAGTCACTTTCGAAGGTGAGAGCCGCCTCTTTGAGCACATAAGGGCTATTTTGTTGTTCTGCCCACGCATTGGAATGCCGATGGACAGCAGGATGAACAAAGCTTTCGAGTTTTTCGAGGGCTTGGGGATCTTTAAAGACGATCCCTGCTATTTTTTGGCGGTTGAGTTCATTTTTTTCGTTGTAACTATCTGCTCCAAAAGCATCTTTTACTTGTTGGATGAGGAGCGGGTCATTTTGCATGAGCCACTTGGCTTGATCGTCGGCATAGTAGATAGGAATACCTAGTAATTCGAAGATTTTACAGATGGTGGATTTTCCACTGCCGATGCCGCCGGTGATGCCTACTTTGTACATATTGATTGAATGAGTAGAGACAAGGCATGCTTTGTCTGTACGAGTGAATGGATTAGTCTGCCATAATAATAAAATCTACCTTATCGGGTTGCAGGAGGACGTTTTTCATTTTTAAAATATTTTTGGTCGTGCTAATAGACACAGGTACTTTTTGATCTTTCTGGAAATTGACTTCTGAGAAATCGGCCACTGCTTGAAAATTTTCGACCTTCGCTTCAGCATAGTTACTCAATCCAATTTGAAATTTGATATTGACCGTATTCGGATAAATGAATAGAGAAATACTATCTGGTTTGTTGATTGTTTTGACGGGTAGGCTGAGTGTACTTTCTGTAAATTCTTCTACACCAATGGTATAGCGGATTTTATCTTGGTCAAGTTTGATATATTCCTGTTTTGGATTGACAAGTTGAATACTGCTGTCTACTGTTGCATTGAGTTCGAGGTGGATGATCGAATCCGTTTCCCATTGGGTATAGGTTTCAACAATATATTTGGGGCCAGAAATCCATACGCTATCAGGTTGAATTTTTATTTGGCTTTGGTCTATTTCGAAGTGATTAGCGGCTTTGAGACGAAAATGAGGAGCGATGGCTATTTTCTTTCGTCCTCGTTCATTGATCGTTAATAAAATGCTGTTGGGTTCAATGCCTTCGGGAGGAACATTGGTATAGGAGAGTTGTTGCTGGATTTCTTTGGTGAGTGTGCGAGTTTCGAAGGTAATAATACTATCAGTAATACTGGTACGTAGTGCTTTGCCCACATCTAGTTTTAGTGCTTGCGGGTTAAAGCGCATTTGCCGAAGTAAGTCTTTACCTGGTACTTGTTTTACATATACTAATAAGGTGTCAGGTTGTTCGTTGGTGACGACCTTGCCTTTGGGGAAGTTGGTATATTCAATAGGAATAGGAATGACTGTATCATACTTTTCGGTAAGGGAAATACCAAACCAAAATATGATAGAGATGAGCATACAGGCTACGAGTACCGATCTATCTTCGGGTGACTCTAGTATTCCTGTAGGGAGATACTGTCGGAATTTATGCCAATATTCCCTTATATTCATTCTCAAGTATCAGTTAATGTTATTCACTTGCTTTTTCGATAACCGTCGGTTTATTTTTTTTAGCTGTAGCTTCTGCCAAATTGCTAGTGTATTCCATTGAAATAGCGGAGGTTTCGATGCGTAATTTGGTGCCACTATCTACTTCTATTACAAGCGTACCTTCACTAATTTTAGTGATCTTTCCATGAATACCACCAATGGTGACAATCTTATCACCTTTTTTAAGGTCTTCCATAAAGCCTTTTTGTTTTTTGGCTCGGTCTAGAGAAGGTTTGATAAAGAAGAAATAGAAGATCAATAACATACCTCCAATCATCATAAAATGGAGCATGTTGTTGGTGCCGCCTGCGGGGGCTTGTAACAATAGGAAGGAAACTAATAAATACATATGGTGTTAAAAACGGTTGGTTATAGAATAGAGCACAAGATACGAAGAATTAGCGAGATGTTGAATGTTTGCTACCCAATCCTCCTGTGTATGAAAAACAAAAACGCTTGATAATTTTATAATTATCAAGCGTTTTTCATCTTTATTAACTGATTTGTAGGAAGTTTAGTAAGGGATAAATAATAACTTCACCGTTACTTACTTTTTCTTCTTTTTACCTTTACGTTTTTTAGAATTCCCTTTTTCCTCTACCTCTTCTACAGCATCTTTGATCGCTCCTGTTGCATTTTTCAAAGGAGCGGTAAGACTATTTCCACCTGCATCACCCGATTTTTCTTCTTCTTCCTTTTTCTCTTCTTCTCCATCTAATGTAGGGGTGGTAACAACTCCTTTCATAAAGAGGGTTACATTGCCATTTCCTGCATTGGATTTGATAGTAATTGATTTGTTTTGGACGCCTACTTTCCCTGCTGAGTCGAAAGTAACAGTAATTTTTCCTGATTCTCCTGGAGGAATTGGGTAGTCTGGAAATTTAGGGATGGTACATCCACAAGCAGTATTTGCATCGCTGATAATAAGTGGTGCTTTACCGTTGTTTGTAAAATCAAATACACCACTCACTTTATCTCCTACATTGATCCAGCCAAAATCGTGTGTTTGTTTTGCGAAGCTGATAGAAGGTTTAGAAGAAGTGCGAGACTTCGACTTAGGTTTTGGAGCTTCTTTTTTAGGTTCTGGAGCTGGCGGCGGTGGAGGAGGAGGTGGCGGCGTTTTTACCTTAGGCTTTGGAGCTGGAGCGGAAGGAGGAGGAGTCGATTTAAGAACGACTTCTTTCACTTCTTCTTCTACTTCCATTACTTGCTCTGGAGGGTATCCATTGGTAGATGGAGGAGGTAATTTAGCATCATTAGATTTAACAGGAATAGGTTTGGCTACAGGAGTTTTACTATCTCCTTTTTGAGCTTCCTTTTGGGCTTCTAAAGCTGCTAGATATTGTTTTCTTCTTTCTGCTTCTTCTTTATCATTAGCAGCTTTTTGACTGTCTTTTTTCTTTTTGTCTGCATCCGCCTTCTTTTTCTTCGCTGCTTCGGCTTTCTTTTTCTTTTCTAATTCCGCTTTTTTCTTCTTCGCTGCTTCGGCTTTTTGGGCAGCAACAGCTTTAGCGTCCTCTTTTTCAGCCTTTTTCGTATCTTCTTTAGATGCTTCTTTAGTTTCTTCTACTTCAGCATCATTGTCTACTTTTGCTTCTACTTCTGCTTCTTCAGTATTGGCATCTTCTATTGCTTGAGGTTCTTCTGCATTGGTACTTGTTTCAGCATTGGCAGCAATAGCTGTAGTTTTAGTTTCTTCTTTTGTCTCTTCTGTACCAGAACTACAGGCAGACATTAGCCATGTGACTAATAATAATAGGGAAAAGATTTTCCACGAGGTTTTCATAAAATAACAGGTTGAAAATAAGTAAAAATTATATTGTCGATTAGGCGTTTTTTCTTGTTTGCTTTGGACTCTAAATCATTGATATAGGTCACATAATTTATTAAGATTCAACTAGTCCGCGTCCTAATTTTTGAATGCGTCCTTCGTCTTTGAGTTTTTTGAGTAAAGCATCTAAAATTCCATTGATAAAGTCTTTACTTTTAATTGTGCTATATTCCTTCGCAATTTCGATATACTCGTTGATTGTTACCTTAACGGGTATAGTAGGAAAGTGTAGTAATTCACAGAGGGCCATTTTTAGTAGAATGACATCAATGTTGTTAACACGATCTAATTCCCAGTTAATTAATTGGGGTTCGATAAGTGCGATGTATTCGTTTTCATACTTAAACGCATTATCGAGTAAGTTTCGTGCGAAGTCTCTACGTTCTTGCCAACTTTTATAATTTTGTAAGACAAGAGGTTTCTTTTGACTATTATATGTTTTGAGGTCATTGGCAACAGTAGTGATTACGATGGCACAATCATCATCCCAATTGAGAAAGTTATCTTCGAGGTGGGCAATAAAGACTTCATTTTGAATCATCACCTTTCGAAGTAGGCTTAAGAGTATTTTATATTGTTGCTTGTCGGTGCGAGGGGACTTGATTTCACAGTAGTTAGTATAGTCCTTGTGTTTGATAAATGCTTGATAACATTTTAGAACTACATTGGAGTCAATTCGGGGTTTTAACTTTGCATCTTTAATATACAACTGAAAGTGCGGATCATTGCTAATTGCTTCTAGGATGGGATGCTCACTAATAATGGGATTAATAGGAGCAATAGCATCTGTTTTGAGCAATTTTTTGGATCGTTTAAAATTATCCTCCTTTACATATGCTGCCACCTTTGTCATAAGGAGGAAGATATATAAATACATAGCATAGGCGTTACTAATGCTTCTTTGTAAGTTTTTTTGTGCTCCCTCTAGGGTGAGCATCTCATTTACTTGCTTAGAATAAACGGTTTGCATTGCCTTAATGCGAATGCTTCTTCTGCTTAACATAAGTAGTATTGGTATTGATTGCTAATAATGATGCCAGTTATTTCAAAAAACGAGACTTTATAATGTTGTTTTACAAAGGTAAAGTTTTTATTGGGAAATAGATAACGTAGTAAAGAAGAATAAATAACTAAATTGCAGTCATAAGTTTTTCTAACTCACGGGGATAGCAACAGTAGTATTTTACAACAGGTGTAGCTAAGCGTGAAAGATTGTCGTAGTCGGAAGCTGCTGTTACTTCTTGAATACGTCCATCTTTGAAAGAAATATAAATTTGACTACCATTATAGTTATAAGCACTATTGCTTGTTGCATCGCTAAATACAAGGTATTCTGTATCAGCAAGTGGGATGTTTGCTTGTTTGGCTAAGGCTTGTCGAAGTACTGTTATTTTATCTATTGGAAAGGGTGATTTAGACCATTTTGTTTTAAGCAACTGTCGATTGACTAAACGACGAGCGAGGTCAGATAAAACAAAATCATCATGTTGTTGCCACACTCGAATAGAAGAGAAGATATCCATATCACCCATTTGGGCAAATTGATCTAGTATTTCGTTATTTTGGGTAAAATGAGTAAGGGTAAAGTTATTTTCCAAGAATAACTGAAATGCAGGAGGAGCAAAGAGAGGTATATTTTGTTGAGCGAGTTGCTTTGCTCTTTGTAGAATTTTGACCAACATCATTTCGGCACATACAACTGTTTTGTGGAGGTATACTTGCCAGTACATGATTCGTCGAGCAACCAAAAAGTTTTCGACGGATAAAATCCCTTTGCCTTCTACGACGATATGGTTATTGCGAACATCTAACATTTTGATTAATCGCTCTGAACCGATTACCCCTTCATGTACTCCCGTAAAAAAACTATCTCGGTTGAGGTAGTCCAAGCGATCCATATCTAATTGACTAGAAACAAGTTCGTGAAGGAATTCTTTATGATATTCTCCTTTGAAGATACGGATGGCAAGCTCTAATTTTCCTTCAAAATGCTCATTGAGTTTCTCCATAAACAAGATAGAAAGCATTTCATGGTCAATATCTTGTACCAAGCTATGTTCTAATGCATGTGAAAAAGGTCCATGTCCGATGTCGTGTAGTAAGATGGCGATGGTGACCGCTTCTGCTTCTGCATCAGTAATGTCAACTCCTTTGGAACGTAGAATCTCAATGGCTTGTGTCATGAGGTGTGTGGCTCCGAGTGCGTGGTGAAAGCGAGTATGTAAGGCTCCTGGGTATACGAAAGAAGTAAGTCCTAATTGTTGGATGTATCGCAGCCGCTGAAAATAAGGATGTTCGAGAATATCAAAGATAATGTCGTATGGGATATTGACAAATCCATAGACAGGGTCATTAATTATTTTTCGTTTGTTCATATTCTTTGGGAATATACGGTTCCGATAAGCGTGAATGGGAGCTATTGCATAATGATGATACTTCATAACAATTATTGTGGTGATTAGGTTTTAGAAATGTTGCACGCAACGATTGGAGACGTTGCACGCAACGTCTGTACTTATGCTTGATGAAGGAAGGGGAAAAATAAAAAATGCACGATATGTAGATTATATCGGATAAGCTATGGATATTTGCAATAAATTTAAGTGGCAATTGGTTATTTATGGGGTGTATAAAAAGCACCTTATTTTTTGAAACTAAAAACTAAAATATATATATGTCGCAAGTAAAAATTTTATGGGTTGACGACGAGATTGACAATCTAAAAGCGCAGATTCTATTTTTGGAGAAAAAAGGCTACCATGTAACGCCTGTAACAAATGGATATGATGCGCTAGAAAAGTGCCAAGAAGAGATTTTGGATGTAGTATTTTTGGATGAGTCGATGCCTGGTATTTCGGGTTTGGAAACATTGACTCGTATCAAAGCCATAAATGCGAATTTGCCAGTGGTAATGATTACCAAAAATGAGGCAGAGGATATTATGGAAGAGGCAATAGGTTCGCAGATTACAGACTATTTGATTAAGCCTGTCAACCCGCATCAAATTTTACTGACACTCAAAAAAATTATTGATAACCAACGATTGGTGAGTCAAAAAACAACCTCTGCCTATCAGCAAGAGTTTTCGCGTATTTTTAGTGCTATCCAGATGGGAGGAGATTTTAATGACTGGGTGGAATTGTACAAAAAACTCATTTTTTGGGAGTTGGAACTTGACAATGCCAAGACTGACGAGATGAAGGAAGTATTGGCGATGCAAAAGAGTGAGGCCAATAATGAGTTTTGTAAGTATGTGATCAAGAATTATGTGTCGTGGGTGCAAGGAAAAGTAGAAGGTCCTACATTGTCAAATACCTTATTTAGAGAAAAGATATTTCCTGCCTTATCAGATGATGTGTCGAATTTTGTGGTTGTGATTGACAACTTGCGTTTTGATCAGTGGAAAATTATCCAGCCAATTATTTCAGCAGCTTTTCAGTTTATTAAAGAAGATTCTTTCTTTAGTATATTGCCAACCTCTACTCAATATAGCCGTAATGCGATTTTTGCAGGTATGATGCCTTCCGATATTGAGCGTAGACATCCTAAAATGTGGCTCAACGATATTGATGAGGGAGGAAAGAATATGTATGAAGAAGAGTTTTTGGTAGATCAGTTGAAGCAGCATAATTTGGGGTATCTGAAATATAGTTATACGAAAGTAACCAACCACCATAATGGCAGAAATTTAGTAGATAATATCCACAATATGTTGGATAAGGAATTGAATATTATCGTGTATAACTTTGTGGATATGCTTTCTCATGCGCGTACCGAAATGGAAGTATTGAAAGAGTTGGCGAGTGATGAGGCAGCTTATCGTTCTATTACACGTTCTTGGTTTGAGCACTCGCCTTTGTGGCAGGCTCTCCGTAAAATTGCTGATAAGAAAATCAATTTGATTATAACGACTGACCACGGAACGATTCGGGTACAAAATCCGTCGAAGTGTGTTGGGGATCGGAATACAACGACGAATTTGCGGTATAAGCATGGTAAGAATTTGCAGTATGTGAAGAAGGATGTATTAGAGGTACGTCGTCCGTCGGATGCGAAGCTTCCACGCCCTAATGTGAGTTCGACTTTTATTTTTGCGAAAGAAGATAAGTTTTTTGTGTATCCGAATAATTACAATCATTACGTCAACTACTACAAAAATACCTTTCAGCATGGAGGTATTTCTTTGGAGGAGATGATTGTACCGATTGTTTATTTTAGGAGTAAGTAAACGCAGAACGACTACCCTTTGAAAATAAAGGGCAGTCGTCTAGAATCGCTGAAAGCTAATATTGGGTGGACATTTTATGATTTATATTAATCACATCCATCAGAACAGTCCTTGAACATTAGATTATTCCAGTAACAATAGCATTCTTTAGAAACCTCCTTTCCATCAATGGTGTATTTGCCTGCTTTTAATCCCAAAATTCCATTCCCCTCAGAACAGTTTGCAGGTTTTGTTGTGTATTTGTTTACACAGTTTTCTGAACTCGTGTTTGTAGTAGTTCCAGACGTATTAGTTGGAGTAGTGCTTCCAGATGTGTTCGTTGGAGTACTTGTTCCTGATGTATTTCCAGAATCGCTAGTAGGTGTGCTTGAACCAGAAGTATTACCAGTATTGTTAGTAGGTGTAGAAGAACCAGAAGTACTAGCTGTAGTGCCTTCATGTTTCGGTGCTGCAGCAGCTTCGGTTGCATTCATCGAAGAAAGACCTGCACTAGCGTCAATTATATCTCCATTAAGTATATCTCCATTCTGCTGTTTAGTCCAAGCAGCTTCAGGATAAGTTGTACGCGTTTTGCTATCGGGGTCTTGAATAGGTAATGCGACCATAGGATTGTTGCTTGCATCTTTGCTATCTGCTTTATCACGAGCGTATTTTTGAATCCATCGAACTTTGTAATAACCTGCAGTAGATGTGTGATCTTCATAATAGTAATAGAAGCCACCATATTTCCAGTTAGGGTCAATTACATTTGTACGGTGTCCATATCCTTTTATACCAGAGTCTAATAATAAGTTAATGTTGGCAGCTCTCGCATCTGGATTGTCTTTCTTATAAGAAGAGTGCATTTCTAAGTTTTCATTAGACCCTCTAGATGGACTCATACCAGTGGCGCCACTAGCTAGTGGGTATTCGACATATTCTGGAACTTTACTAGTACATCCTTTATAAATACGATCCCACGGATTTTTACCATTTGTATCCACATGATTCAAATCACCAGTTGGAGCTTGATTAATGGCATGATCTCTAGCTGCTAAGAACACACAATCTAATGCTTCGATTTTGTTCATGGTGATTTTCTTCTGGTCGATCTGCTTTTGTAGGTTGTTTAGGTCCTGAATCAAACCAATTGCTACTTTTTTATCGTCTCCCATGCCTTTACCATCGTCGATATACTTTTGAATATAACCTGCATAAACTCCAGGAGTTAAACGTGCCGCATTTACTTCGGCAAGCATTTCTAACTCAAATTTATCCATAGAGGTTTGCGTTTTGTCTAAGAAAACCTTAACACCACTTTGGTTAGTGATAGAAGTTTCATTTTTTGTTGCAGGCGTCTGCGCTTGTGTTTGAAAACAAATGGTGCAAATAATTAAAACACAGATTGTTTGAATAGCTTTTCTCATTGTCTTTAAATTTTAGTTGATTAATGAAATGTTTTTATTTGTTGTGTGACAAATATAGAATGAGAAAAGAGGCAGTATGAGATTTTGTGGTTAAGTGTGTGGAGGGTGTGGCGAATGGTTTGAAATCTGTGGTTAAGGGATTTAAATGTTCATAATTAGAAACTCTAGTGCTTTTCTTGTAGCTTTCCTTGAAAAATAGTAGATTGCCATCTTTATTATTGTAATATGACATCAGAAATCTATATCGAATCGGTAGAGGAGCTGCCGCTGGCTGCTCAACAAGTCTTAGAAAAGTGTAAAAACAGCAAGAAATTTGCATTTTATGGAAATATGGGAGCTGGAAAGACCACTTTCATCAAGCAAATATGTAAATTGTTGGGTAGTACAGATGAGGCGACAAGTCCGACCTATTCATTAGTCAATGAGTATCATACTGAATCGGGCGATCCTATTTTTCATTTTGATTTGTATCGTTTGGAAAGTTTCGAAGAGGCTTTAGATATTGGGATAGAGGATTATTTGGCTAATAATGCTTACTGTTTTATTGAGTGGCCACAGGTAGTGGAACCATTATTGAGTGACTTTGTACGGGTAGAGATGGAGGTGGTGCGACGTGCGATGGGCGAAGTGCGACGATTGACGGTTGAACGGTTAAACGATTTACGTCCGACGGATGGCGATTGAACGATTAATCGTTCAACCGTTTAAACGTCGGACGTTCCATCGTCTTTAGCGTGAGGGATAGTAGCGGTAGCTTGCCGCTGAACAGAAAGGTAGTGACGCTTCTGCTGGCAGGGCTGACGGAGGAAGACACTGCCAGCAGCTATAGCGGAACACCTTTTCTGCAAGGCAACTACAAGCGGATAGCCCGACCCCATTTTGCTGATACAGATGCCACCAGCGAGGACGCTGGTGGGAGCATCTGTATCAGCAAAATGGGGGCACGCCCAAAAAAATAAAAATGGAAAACTATGGATAAAAAGAAATTTACCATGAGTGAATTAGCGAAGGCGGCTTTGCAACCACAGGAGATGTTGTTGCCTGTGAAGGAGCAGAAGGGGAAGTTGTTTATTGGGGTGCCGAAGGAATTGTCTTTTCAGGAGAATCGGGTGGCTTTGAATCCGAAGTCGGTTTCTTTATTGGTGAATCGAGGGCATCGGGTAGTGATTGAATCGGGGGCGGGTGATAAGTCTTCTTTTTCGGATCATGATTACTCGGAGGCGGGAGCGGAAATTGCTTTTGATACGGAGCATGTGTTTGAGGCGGATATTATTTTGAAGGCTGCTCCACCTACTCGGCAAGAGATACGGTTGATGAAGATGCATCAGATTGTGTTTTCTCCTTTGCATTTGCCGACGATGCAACCAGAGTATGTGCGTTCGTTGATGCATAAAAAAA
>JAHDHP010000064.1 GCA_020631245.1 Bacteroidota bacterium
TGAAACAAAACTAAAAAAGCCCATTCTGGTGTATTTTTTATACCAGAATGGGCTTCTTATATCCAGTTAGAAGACTACTATTCTTTTAATGTTTCTAAAATCTGATTAGCGTGATCTTTGGTGACCACTTTCCCAATAATCTGCTCAATTTTTCCTTCCTCGTCAATAATAAAGGTGGTACGGTGAAGACCAATATAATCACGTCCCATAAACTGCTTGGGTCCCCATACTTCATACTGCTTGGCAATAGTTAGCTCTGTATCAGTAAGCAGTGTAAAAGGAAGGTCGAACTTGTCGATAAACTTATTATGCGACTTTGCATCATCGGGACTTACACCAATAGGTACAATACCTGCTGCTAGAAGTTCTGTATGTCCATCTCGAATACTACAAGCTTCTTTGGTGCAGCCTGGCGTATTATCTTTGGGATAGAAAAATAGGGCGACTTTCTTTCCTTTGAAGTCACTAAGTGATACAGTATTACCGTTTTGGTCTTTTTCGTTAAAAATGGGGGCGGTGTCGCCAATTTGGAGTGTTGTCATGTTATAATGATTGAATGGCTGAATGAGCGAGTGAGTGAATGTGGCGTAACGCTTATGCAATTAGCCATTGTAAAAAGTACCCCTTCTCGTTGGACATCGGACGTTAATCGTCGGACGCCTTTTGTGTGAGGGATAGTAGCGGTAGCTTGGTGAAATAGAAGCATCATGAGGCTTTTACTGGCAGGGCTGACAGCGGAAGACACTGCCAGTAAAGATAGCCGAATATGCTTTCTATGAGCCAACTACAAGCGAATAGCCCGACCCTATTTTGAAAATCGACTTGGCAGGTTTTGAATAAGGGCCAAACATGAATGACAAGGTTATACTTTAAACCTGATAAGTCTTGATTTTCAAAATAGGGGCACACCCAACAGTTCATTATAACAAGAAGTATGGTGGAATGTTTATCGTGTAGGATAGTTTTGTGCTAAAAATTGATAGAGATTAAAGGAAGGGTGATTTTCGACTTGTGCTTGAATTTGTGCTTGTAATTGAGGGAGGTTGATATCTGCCATTCGTTGGCGTTGAATGAGCTGATAGGCACGACGGCTAAGCAATTGTAATTGACGTGGTTTGGATTGATTGATTAGTTGATGTTGGTGGATTTGCTCGACGAGTTGTTTGATGCCTGTTTGTTGGGTGGCGATGGTTTTTAGAACGGGAATTTGCCACTGAGACTCCGCTTTGGAGTGGACGAGTATCCGCAGATTTTTGACAAAACGATTGGCGGCTTCTCGATCAGCTTTGTTAACGACAAAAATATCGGCGATTTCCATGAGTCCTGCCTTCATCGTTTGGATCTCGTCACCTGCTTCGGGTACGAGTACAACTACTGTGGTATCGGCAAGCCCCGCAATTTCTACTTCTGATTGTCCTACTCCTACTGTTTCAATAAAAATATAATCGAACTGGGCAGCTTTTACTAAATCAATGACTTCAATAATTTTATCGCATAATCCTCCCAAAGAACCTCTAGTGGCGAGGGAGCGAATATAGACATTCGAATTATTGTAGTGTTGACTTAGTCGAATACGATCTCCAAGTAATGCACCAAGATTGAAGGGTGATGAAGGATCAACCGCTATAATGGCAATCTTGGCGTTTTGTTGGAGCAGGTGGCTTGTGAGTACATTCGTAAGCGTACTTTTCCCTGCTCCCGGTGGCCCTGTTATACCTATAATGGGGGTATTGGTCGGGATTATGAGTGATTTTAGTAGCTCTCGATAGCCTTCTACTTCGTTTTCGACGTAAGAAATGGCGCGTGCGAGTGCTCGAAAATCTTGGCGCGTTAGTTTAGGCACCAATGATAGCATTGGTAAAGTGGTTATTTTATGGGTGAAAGTGATAAATGAGGATACTCCAGTATTGTTTAGTCTGAATGGGGGCTTATTATTACTACTATAGAGTGATGGTATTTAAAAAAGGAATGGAGCTACTGAATGTCTGATTTCAAGATTTTTTCACGGATGGAGCTGATAATGTCTGGAGTGATATGTTTGCGAGGTAACTTAGTGGATAAAAATTCTTTTAAACTCATTTCTCTGCCGGCTTCAAAGCCGTTCGAGGGTCTTCTACTATTATAGTTCTCATTCCCGAGTGCGGGATCATTATCTGGTCTGACTATCGTGCCATCTTTGGCCTTATCATTAAGATTAATTGGATTTTTCATCGTGTCAGCATTTAAATGGTTAAAAATATTCGTATTTTATAGTAAGATAACAAAGGGCTTTTAAAGTTTAAGTCCCTTTGTTATGCCGTTTATTTAGACTCTGAATCTGTCTTTTTGTCACTGTCTTTTTGATCAACATATCCCATATTGAGGGCATAATCACGCAATTTGTCTTTAAGCATATTACGTGCTCGATGTAAGCGCGATCGTACTGTACCAATGGGTATATCTACAATTTTTGACATCTCTTCATAGGTAAATCCTTCAATATCACAAAGTAAGACTACTGTTTTGAAATCGACAGGAAGTGCATTGAGGGCAATAGAAACCTCATCTCCCAACATTCCTTGGAAGACTTCCGAACGAAGGTCTACGTTTTTGACGTAGCTTCCGTCATCAGAATCGTGATAGCTTACAATTTCTTCGTAATCAACTTTGGTAGGATTCTTTGCCTTTTTACGATATTCGTTGATGAAGGCATTCTTTAAGATTTTGAACAACCATGCTTTTGCGTTCGTCCCTACTTGATAGGAAGTAATAAAACGAACTGCTTTGAGGAAGGTTTCTTGTACTAAGTCTTTAGCATTGTCTTCATCATAAGCAAGATGATAGGCAAAATTGTAGAGTGCATCAGAATGTGGAAGAAACTCCTGCTCAAAAATGCGCAGTTTTTCTTCTTGACTAATGACTGGTTTAGTTGAAGTCTCTTTGCTATGGTCCAGTTGGTCTGACATAAAATAGATTTACCGAAACAGGTTGATTAAATTTAGTTTAAAGCATAAATATAGAAAAATGCTTTGAATAATGAAAAATATGTAATTGTATAAGTCACTAAATTTGTGCCATCTTGCCTAGTTTCGTTACTTCTTTAAGTATTTTGCCTATATGGGTAGTTCATGCTTGTTTAGTAGAGGTTGATGTTAAATAGCAATGATAGAAACAGGGAAGGAAGTAATAAGGTTCCAAATAAGTACGAATTTCGGTTGAAATAGCACCAAAAACGACAAAAGGGAAGGCATTTCTACCTTCCCTTTCCTATTATAAATTTACTAACAAATGTTGGTTAATTTAAGTTTTCATATACGGCTGCAATACCTTGTCCTCCTCCAATACAAGCGGTAACCATTCCGTATTTTCCGCTGGTACGTTTAAGGTCGTCGAGTAATTGGATAGTGAGTTTGGTACCTGTCATGCCTAGTGGGTGTCCTAGAGCAATAGCTCCACCATTGATATTTACTTTTGAAGGATCGAGATTTGCTTCTCTCATAACTGCAAGTGATTGAGATGCAAATGCTTCATTTAGTTCAATAAGGTCGATATCGTTCAATGATTTATTGGCCATTTTGAGAGCTTTAGGAATAGCCGCTACTGGGCCAATACCCATGATACGCGGATCAACTCCAACAGTGGTACACGTAACCATACGGCCAATAGGGTTGAGGTTCAACTCTTTTACCATTCTTTCAGAACATACCATTACAAAAGCAGCTCCATCAGATGTTTGGGACGCATTACCAGCTGTAACGGTTCCTTTAGGAGAAAAGGCAGGACGTAAACGTGCTAGTCCTTCGATATTGGTTCCCACTCTAATTCCTTCGTCATACTCAACGACAAATTCGCGTTCTTTACGCTTATTATCTTCTACATATACCTCTTTGACGGTAATAGGGCAGATACTTTTTTGGAAGATACCACCTTGTACTGCTTTGATCGCTTTCATTTGTGAGTGATAAGCAAATTCGTCTTGCATTTCACGGGTAATTCCAAAGTCTTTGGCTACCTCTTCTGCTGTTTGACCCATTCCGAAGTAATAGGTAGGAGCTGATTTTGCTACTTCAAAGTTTAGAGCTGTTCTCCATCCTACAGTTGGAACTAGAGACATTGACTCGGTACCACCAGCAATGACACAATCTGCTAATCCTGCGTGGATTTTCGCGCTTGCCATTGCAATTGTTTCTACTCCAGAACCACAGTAACGATTGACTGTTACACCTGCTGTTGTTTGTGGTAAACTACGAAGTGCGATTTGTCGGCCAATTTGCATACCTTGTTCTGCTTCAGGAACGGCATTACCTACTATTAAGTCTTCTACACGTGTAGGATCAACTTCAGGAACACTATTTAAAAGGTGTTTGATGACATCAACTGCTAGGTCATCGGGGCGGGTGAATCGGAATCCACCTCTTTTTGCTTTTCCGACTGCTGTGCGATAGCCGGCTACTATATATGCATTCATTTTTATTTATTTAGAAATCAGGTTTCAGGGGGCAGATTTCAAGCTGACCTCTGAATGCTGATATTTTTTGTTTAATGAATTTGGATTGACTCCAATTATTAGTTTCTCAATGGCTTTCCTTTGGTAAGGATGTGTTGTACACGTAGCATTGATTTTTCAGTGGTTAGTAATTGAATAAAGGCTTCTCTTTCTAGATCAAGCAAGTATTGTTCTGATACTTTGGTTGGGTAAGAAAGATCACCACCACAAATAACGTAAGCTACTTTTTGAGCGATTAACTCATCGTGTTCAGAGATATAACCAGCCGCTTTCATACCATTAATGAAAGAGTAGATCGTACCTAGTGCTGTACGCCCAAGAACGGTAATATCTTCTCTAGGAATAGGTTGGGTGTAACCTGCTGCATCTAGTTCTAATACGGCTGCTTTTGCATCGGCAATTGCGCGGTTATTATTCACACTAATTTGGTCAATTCCTTTGCGGAAGATACCTACATTGAATGCCTCGTTGGCAGAAGTGGCTACTTTAGCTGTAGCGATATTCATGAGGTATTTTTGGAGGGTAGGTAATTGTACATCTCCTTTGAAGAATTCGTCAGAGGCACGGAGAGCAAACTCTTTGGTTCCTCCACCTGCTGGTAGAACTCCTGCTCCTACCTCTACTAATCCAACATATGTTTCGGCGGCAGCTACTACACGGTCGGAGTGTAAGCAAATTTCGCATCCACCTCCAAGTGTTAATCCATGTGGTACAGCTACTACAGGAATAGAGGAATAACGAATTCGCATGGTCGTATTTTGGAATGCACGAACTGCAAAATCTAATTCATCGTATTCTTGTTCGATAGCAAACATGAGGATCATTGCTAAGTTGGCACCCGCAGAGAAATTAGGTGCATCGTTTCCGATCACGATTCCTTTCCATCCATCTTTTTCAGCAATATCAATTGCTTTGTTGATACCTTGAAGAATTTCACTACCAATTGCATTCATTTTAGTGTGGAATTCTACACATAAAACGCCATCTCCAATATCGTGGATGGTGGCTCCTTTATTTGCCCAAACTGGCTTTTGGTCGCGGTAGTTATCTAGTAGGATGAAGTTATCTAAACCAGGAATTGTTTCGTATATTTTCGTAGCAGGATTATATACTTTTTTAATACCATTTTCGACTTTGTAGAAAGTCGTATTTCCTGCATCTAGCATTTCTTTGATCCATGGAGCTGCTTGGAAACCCGCTTCTTCCATTGCTGCTAGTGTTTTTTCTACTCCTACGGCATCCCAATATTCGAAAGGACCTAGTTCCCATCCAAAACCTGCACGCATTGCATCATCTACTTTGTAGATTTCGTTTGCGATTTCTGGAATTCGGTTACTTACATAACGGAATAGGTGGTATCCTACTTTATTTAAGAATTCAGCACCCTTATCATCAGCAGCATGAAGCACTTTTAATCGTTTCTTTAGATCGTCGATTGGTTTGGCTGTACCAATACTTGCAAAACGCACCTTTGCTTTTGGTTGATACTCAAGTGTATTGAGATCTAGTGCAAGGATTGCTCGTTTTCCTTCAGGTGTTTTGGTTTTTTTGTAGAAACCTTGTTTCGTTTTATCTCCATACCAGCCTTTTTCTAGCATGGTATTAATAAAGTCAGGAATTTTGAAAATATCTCTAGCTTCATCATCTGGGCAGTTGTCGTAAACTCCTTTTGCTACTTTAACTAAGGTGTCTAAACCTACTACGTCAGAAGTACGGAAAGTGGCTGATTTAGGACGACCAGTGATAGGGCCTGTAAGAGCGTCTACTTCTTCGATGGTCATTCCCATTTCTTGCATGACATGGAAAATAGCCATGATCGAGAAAACACCAACACGATTTGCAATAAATGCAGGTGTGTCTTTACAGAGTACAGTTGTTTTTCCTAAGTATAAGTCACCATATTCCATGAAGAAATCGACTACTTCGGGAGCTGTTTCGGGAGAAGGAATAACCTCTAATAACTTCAAATAACGAGGAGGATTGAAGAAGTGAGTCCCACAAAAGTGCTTTTTGAAATCATCGCTTCTACCCTCTATAAGCATGTGAATGGGAATACCAGAAGTGTTAGAGGTAATGAGTGATCCCTCTTTGCGGTATTTTTCAACATTCTCGAAAACGATTTTTTTAATATCTAATCGCTCAATGACTGCTTCGATAATCCAATCACAATCTTTGAGGAGTTCCATATCGTCGTCGAAGTTACCAGTAGTAATTCGAGATGAAAAGTCCTTGTCATAGATTGGTGAAGGATTAGATTTGAGTGCGAATGTAAGTGCATCATTCACAAGGCGGTTGCGAACGGCTTTGTTTTCAAGAGTTAAGCCTTTTGCTTTTTCCTTGTCAGTTAATTCGCGCGGAACAATGTCTAGCAGTACTACTTCGAGTCCTATATTGGCAAAATGACAGGCGATACGAGATCCCATCACACCAGACCCTAATACGGCAGCTTTTTTTATAGCCCTATTGCTTGCTTTGCGAGCAGCGGCTTTTTCTACTACAGCTTCCATGTTATCTGTTGTTATGTTTTTTGATGAAAAATTAGTGCGATTTATGAATTGATAACATTGACCAAACGTTTGGTTAGTTTGTGGGTCAATGATTTATTTATGTTTAATGATTTCTTCTTTATTTTTGAGAGGTGGTGTTGTTTGATTAACAACATTCTGTTCAAAACGTTGAAGGATACGGGCATTTGCTCGTTTGAGAAAGTCTTTATTATTGAAGATACGCATCATCATGACTGCTCCTTCAATTTCAGCGACACTTTCTTCAGCTAGTTCTTTTGCTTTTTCGGGAGAAAATTTAGAACTAAATACATGGGAGAGTGCCGCAATCCAGTCTTCGAAGAAAGCTTTTACCTTTTCAAAAAGTTCGGGAATAACTCCTGCTGTTTCTAGAGCTAGATTTCCAAATATGCAGCCATATTCAGAAGCGAAATACTGCGTTTCACTAATATCTGCCATTAACTGAAATTTTTGTTTTGCCCCAAGTTGTTCATCATAAGCATGAACAAATGCTTCTCGTGTAAAATATTCGTGCATGTGTTCGATAACGGCTTTCATCAGTTCTTCTTTACTCTTATAGTAGTGGTAAAGACTTCCTTTTTTCAGTCCACATGCTTCTGCAATATCGACCATTGAGGTGTGGTTGTAACCTTTGCTCCGAAACACTTTCAACGATTGCTTTAACACATATTTGGAGCTAACCTTCTGTTTGGGCATATATTGAGTTTGATTTGGTTAAAATAGAAAAGAGAGAGATTGTTTTGTTTGATAACAATAATTGTGCTACAAATATACCAAACGTTTGGTAGATAAAAAAGTTTTAACTCATTTGGCTAAATTTAAAATGAGGAAGGTGTTTTTCTATTTAAGTACATGAACAAACGTTTTCCGACATAATACGTGAATGTAGTGAGTTTATCCGCCACAGCCAATAATACGATCTATATCGGGTAGTTCATTAGGAGTTTGTTCTTCTTCTTGATTGGTGGTATTGTTTGTTTTTTCTTCTTCGGGAGACTCCTTTAATTTTTTGAGAAAAGCTTCTACTTGGGCTTCTTTTTCTTGTAATTTATTGATATTGTCTTCTGGATTGTTGGGTAATGGTTTCATTTCTAACAATGTGTTTGAATTGTGATTAAATAAGTGATCTAAAGGGCTTTTGATAGTGATATAACATTCTTTAAACGTGAGCTAAAGAAGTCAAAAAAGTAACAAAATTAAAGGGCTTTGTACTACATAGCAAACATTAAGAATAATTGTTAATTCTCCAAAAAAACTTATCCACGATTGTGGATAAATAGTGGTTTGATGTTACAGTTTTAAATGTTATCTTAGCAATTGTCAGTGTGCAAGTAGTTAGTAATCAATTAAGTGTGATTGTTTTGTTTTTGTGCTGACATAAAGGTAATAAGAAACGTCCAGTCAATATAAGAAAAGAGTTAGACACCTAATTTATTTTAATTTAGGCAGTATTGGAAAATAATTTTAACGGTAGAAACAGACATTTTATTTAGAGGGGCTACCTGCTTTACAAAGCATTACAAGATAACCTTTGGAAAAACATTTTGGGCAGCCCTCCTTCCTGTTTATTTATTAAGTTATCAATACTTTTTTCTCTATTCCAGACAGCAATTTTAAGAGAATACTCATATTATATAACATGACAATTTAAAGATAAATAAGTTGTTGGTGGTATTGATTTGATTTTTATATAGCAAGTGATTTTGCTATGCGAGTTTGTACGCGCTAATAGCAACATTTTTATTATAACATAAACCTATGAATAACATGATAAAAGAGCCAATATTACAGGAGAATAAAGACCGATTTGTCTTGTTTCCGATTAAATATGATGAAGTGTGGAAAATGTATAAACAAGCGGAAGCTAGTTTTTGGACAGCCGAGGAGATTGATTTGAGTAATGATTTGACTGATTGGACAAGATTAACAGATGATGAACGCCATTTTATAAAACATGTATTGGCTTTTTTTGCAGCAAGTGATGGTATAGTGAATGAGAACTTGGTCGTCAATTTTATGCAAGCTGTACAAATTCCGGAGGCGCGTTGCTTTTATGGATTTCAAATAGCAATCGAAAATATTCACGCAGAAACGTATAGTTTGTTGATTGATACCTATATCAATGATCCCGCAGAGAAAGCACATTTATTTAATGCTTTTGAAACGATTCCTTGTGTGAAGAAAAAAGCAGACTGGGCATTGCGTTGGATTGAAGAGGCTCCCTCTTTTGCACATAGCTTGATTGCTTTTGCTGCTGTAGAAGGCATTTTCTTTAGTGGTAGTTTTTGTTCGATTTTTTGGTTGAAGAAGCGTGGTTTGATGCCAGGATTAGCTTTTTCTAATGAGTTGATTAGCCGCGATGAGGGGCTTCACTGTGATTTTGCTTGTTTGTTGTATTCGATGTTGGAAGAAAAACTGCCCGCTGAAGAGGTGAAGGCCATTATTTGTGAAGCAGTAGTAGGAGAACAGGAGTTTGTAACGGATGCTTTACCTGTTTCCTTAATTGGTATGAATGCCGATTTGATGAAACAATATATTGAGTTTGTGGCAGATCGTTTGTTGGTGGCTCTTGGTGTGGAAAAGGTATATAATGTCGCTAATCCATTTCCTTTTATGGAGATGATTAGCTTGCAGGGTAAAACGAATTTTTTTGAAAAACGTGTGGCGGAGTATCAGAAGGCGGGTGTAATGGCGGATAAAGAGGAGCAGACCTTTTCGATGGATGAGGACTTTTGATTAGGACTATGTCCTCTATCATAGGACTATGTCCTATGTTATCTTCTTACGTCCTTTCAGGACTAAATGCGTTGAGTAACGCTTAAACCCCACCTCTAAATCTGCTCCCAGGAGGAGACTTTTCATGCAGTCATCCTGTCATGCAATCCCCCAATCATCGTCCTTGCGTGAGGGATAGTAGTGGTAGCTTGGCGAACTAGCTGCCTAGTGAAGCCTGACCTAGCAGGGCTGACGTGAGGAAGACACTGCTAGGGCTTTGGCTGAACAGGTGGGTAGGAGGTAACTACAAACGGATAGCCCGACCTCCACTGCGTATATTTTTATTCGCCATTGTTCATGCGTGGACGCATGAACGGGCGATAAAAATATACGCAATGGGGGCACGCCCAAGTAAATAATGAATGAATTAGCGAATGAATAAATAGATTCCTTTTTATTTTTAATATAAATATCTCCTAAATTTTATTTTTCAAATCCCATTAAAACTAAATTTGCGTATGTATGTAATTAAGCGAAGTGGCAAACGAGAAGCGGTAAAATTTGATAAGATTACTGCTCGTATTGAACGACTTTGTTATGGTTTAAATAATAAATATGTGGACCCTATTAAGGTTTCACAACGAGTGGTGCAAGGATTGTATGATGGCGTTACGACGACTCAGTTGGATAATTTGGCGGCAGAAACGGCTGCTACGATGGCAACGAAGCACCCTGATTATGCGATTTTGGCGGCTCGTATTGCGGTGTCGAACTTGCATAAGAATACGAAGAAGTCTTTTTCGGAAACGATAGAAGGTTTACATAAATATATTGATCCTCGAACGGGTGATAAAGCAGCTCTGATTTCGGATGAGGTGTATCAGTTGGTGATGGATCATCGTGATTTGTTGGATTCGACGATTATTTATAATCGCGATTATACTTTTGATTATTTTGGGTTTAAGACCTTGGAACGCTCGTATTTGTTGAAGATGGATGGCAAGATTGTAGAACGTCCACAGCATTTGTTTATGCGGGTGGCTTTGGGTATTCATGGGGCAGATATAGATGCGGTGATTGAGACCTATGATTTGATGTCGCAGAAGTGGTTTATTCATGCGACGCCTACTTTATTTAATGCAGGAACTCCGAAGCCCCAGTTGTCTTCTTGTTTCTTATTGTCGATGCAGGAGGATAGTATTGAGGGAATTTATAGTACCTTGACGCAATGTGCGAAAATTTCGCAGTCGGCTGGAGGTATTGGTTTGAGTGTTCATAACATACGAGCTAAAGGGAGTTATATAAAGGGAACGAATGGGGAATCGAATGGTTTGGTGCCGATGCTTCGGGTGTATAATGCGACAGCGCGTTATGTAGATCAAGGAGGTGGAAAGCGGAAAGGGGCATTTGCGGTGTATATTGAGCCGTGGCATGACGATATTTTTGAGATATTGGATTTGAAGAAAAATCATGGTAAGGAGGAGATGCGTGCGCGTGATTTGTTTTATGCTTTGTGGATTCCTGACTTGTTTATGAAGCGGGTGAAAGAGAATGGAGATTGGTCGCTGTTTTGTCCGAATGAAGCTCCTGGTTTGTATGATTGTTATGGAGAGGAGTTTGAGAAATTGTATACAAAATATGAGGCAGAAGGTAAGGCCCGTCGTACAGTGCGAGCGCAGGAACTTTGGTTTGCTGTTTTAGATTCTCAGATAGAGACGGGTACGCCTTATATGCTTTATAAAGATGCTTGTAATCAGAAGTCGAATCAGAAAAACTTGGGTACGATTCGCTCTAGTAATTTGTGTACAGAGATTATGGAGTATACTTCTAAGGATGAGGTGGCTGTGTGTAATTTGGCGTCGATTAACCTATCTCGTTTTGTAGTAGATGGTAAGTTTGACCATGAAAAACTGTATGAAATTACCCAAATTGTCACTCGCAATTTGAATAAGGTGATTGATGTGAATTATTATCCTGTAAAAGAGGCTTATAATTCGAATATGCGCCATCGTCCTATTGGAATTGGGGTACAAGGATTGGCGGATGCGTTTATTTTGATGCGTTATCCTTTTGAAAGTCCAGAAGCTCGCCAACTCAATAAAGAGATTTTTGAAACGATTTATTATGCGGCATTGACTGCCTCT
Source organism: Bacteroidota bacterium (assembly GCA_020631245.1). Taxonomy (GTDB): domain Bacteria; phylum Bacteroidota; class Bacteroidia; order Chitinophagales; family UBA2359; genus JAHDHP01. Next base: position 11,871 of record JAHDHP010000064.1, read on the forward strand.
AATGAGATCGCTCAACAAGAAGGGCATTATGAGAGTTATGAAGGTTCGCCTGCTAGTGAGGGTATTTTACAGTATGATATGTGGGGTGTAGAACCTTCTGATCGTTGGGATTGGTATACCTTGAAAGCGAATATTCTAAAGCATGGTCTACGTAACAGTCTGTTGTTGGCTCCAATGCCTACGGCTTCTACTTCGCAAATATTGGGTAATAATGAGTGTTTTGAACCTTATACGTCTAATATTTATACGCGACGAGTACTTTCAGGGGAGTTTATCGTTGTGAACAAGCATATGCTCAAAGATTTGATTAAGGTAGGTTTGTGGAATGATGAGTTGAAGAATGCCTTGATTGCTAATAATGGATCGATTCAACATATTGATGGTGTGCCTCAAGATTTGAAGGATTTGTATAAAACGACTTGGGAGATTAAGCAGAAGGTGGTGATTGATATGGCGGCTGATCGTGGGGCGTTTATTTGCCAGAGTCAGAGTATGAATGTTTTTATGGAGGATGCGAATTATAAAAAGCTGACTTCGATGCATTTTTATGCTTGGAAAAAAGGCTTGAAGACTGGTATGTATTATCTCCGTACAAAGGCTGCTGCTGATCCGATCAAATTTACGGTTGATATGAAACAGCTTAAGCAGTCTTCTACAGTAGATGGAGGTAGTCAATTATATGATAATGCGAATAGAAATGGTGAAGTGACGGTGAGTCAAGATGATTTGGCTCGTGTTAAACAAGCAAACTCTTGTAGTATTGATGATCCTAATTGTGATAGTTGTGGTGCGTAGATATTGATTTTATGATTTATCTCGAAAAAATTTCTCTAAATCGTCTAGGACTTCATGTACTAGGCGATTTTTTTTATTCTAGGGGGTAAATTATTTTGAAACGAACATTTGTTAACGTAATTTTAGTACATTATAATGCACGCATTCATTTGTTTAACGTTTAAAATATACAAGAATGAAAGTACTGAACAAACTATTTATACTGACTACATTACTTTTTGTTGTAGGTATCAGTGCCTGTGACAAAGATGATGATGATGGGGTCATCCGACTAAGCACTAGTGATGATGAAAGCGCGATTGAGGCCGCTTTTTTAGGAGTACAAGCTGGAGATGTCATTGAATTTGCCGCAGGAACCTACAATCTTACCAAATCGCTCACTATTGATGGGGTCAGTGATTTTACTATTAAAGGGGCAGGAATAAATAGCACTAAACTTAACTTTACTAACCAAGTAGTAGGCGCAGAAGGAATTAAAATTACGAACTCTAGTCAGTTTATTCTTGCTAATCTTACAGTAGAAGATACAAAGGGCGATGCTATTAAGACGACAGACTGTACTAATATTTCTTTTATTAATGTTGGGACTGTTTGGACAGGTGAAGCAAGTTCTGATAATGGAGCATATGGTTTGTATCCAGTGCTTTGTGAACATGTACTGATTGATGGATGTGTAGCTCGTGGGGCTTCTGATGCTGGTATTTATGTCGGACAGTCTAATATGGTTATTGTAAAGAATAGTACTGCGGAAATGAATGTTGCAGGTATTGAAATTGAAAATACGGGAAATGCGGATGTGTTTGATAATGTTGCGAATAATAATACGGCTGGTATTCTTGTGTTTGATTTACCAGGTTTGAGTCGTTATGGTGGAAAAACAAGAATTTTCAATAACCAAATTACCAATAATAAGCATGAGAATTTTGCTTCTGCTGGTATGGTAGGTGAGGTTCCAGAAGGAACAGGTGTGATGATTTTAGCGACACAACAAGTAGAGGTATTTAATAATACCATTACTGAAAACAATGTAATGGGAGTTGGAATTGTAAATTATGATGTTCTTTCTGAAATTGATCCTAAGTACAAGCATGATGATCCTAACTTCGATTCTAATCCAGGAAGAATCTATATTCATGATAATACTTTTAGTCGCTCAGATAATATTCCAGATCAAACAACGACGATTGGAGCATTATTAAAAGCCATCTTATTCCCTTCTGGTGGTTATCCTGATATTATGTATGATGGAATTGATCCGCCAGATGCTAGTTACACTAAGTGTATCCAAAATAATGGCGATGCAGTGTTTATGGATGTAGATGTAGAGAATCTACAAAATCCTAGCGCGCGTAATTTGAGTACTGATCTAGCACCTTATGATTGTTCAATAGAGGCACTTCCAGAAATAGTGGTAGATGCTCCAACCTTATAAGTTGTTGAATCATTTAAAAATTAAATGGTGTTAAACTTAAACACCTCTTCCGTGAGCGTATATGTTAAATATGCGCTCACTTCCTATTTTTAAACGTCTCTTATGAACAAAACATATCTTCTTTCCCTTCTTACACTTGCTTTAGGAATCATGTTCTTACATAGCGCATGTTCCAAAGAGGAGCCAGGTCCAAGCATTGATCTTGCCGCTATTCCTTATGCGACTTTATCGGAGTATAATTTCTTTGAAGGAGCTCTCAAAAATCTATCACCAACTGAAGGTGTCTTACCCTATGACCTTAATACGCCTCTATTTTCTGACTATTCTTATAAAGCTCGTTTTGTGTATCTGCCTGATGGACAAGCGGCACAATATACAGAAGAAGACATGTTTGAATATCCAGTTGGAACAGTTATTATTAAAACGTTTTACTACAATAACGATTTTAGAGATGAAAGCAAAGGACGTCGTATTCTTGAGACGCGTTTACTCATTCATAAAGCAAATGGTTGGCAGCCTGCCTCTTATATTTGGAATGATGCACAAGAAGAGGCAGATTTTACTATTCTTAGTGAATTGATGGATGTAGACTGGATACACGATGATGGAAGTCAGCGAAGTACACGCTATTATATGCCTAATAAAAACGATTGTAAAGGCTGTCATAATTATGATGGGAAATTGATGCCTATTGGACCTCGTGCCCGCAATCTAAACAAAACCTACAATTATGTAGATGGGGCAATGAATCAATTAGATAAATGGGTATCGATGGGATATTTGGAAGGAGTGCCTGCTATGTCTCAAGTGACGAAAGCTGCTGTTTGGGATGATCCGAATACAGGAGATCTAAATGAAAGAGCTAGAGCTTATTTAGATGTGAATTGCGCTCACTGTCACAACCCCAAAGGATCTGCTAAGAACTCGGCTTTATTCCTTGATTATGGTGAAATGGATCATTTTAATTTAGGCTTTTGCAAGCAACCAGTTGCTGCTGGGAAAGGATCAGGAGGACGTCAATTTACAATTATTCCTGGTGATCCAGATGGTTCGATCATGCCTTATCGAATGAACTCGACAGTGATAGATATAGCGATGCCTGAGTTAGGAAGAACGGTTATCCATGATGAAGGGGTGAAACTGATTAGTGATTGGATCGCATCATTCCCCGCAGATATTTGTGAATAAAAAAAGTCTTGAACGAGTATTCGTTCAAGACTTTAAATTTTAGGTTATAAAAGCTAAATTTTTATTAATCAACCGTTAGGTGATCAGGAACATAAATAGGTTCTACTACATCCATCTTAACCTCCTGCGCATAGACCTTCAATTCTACTCGTCTATTCAATTGTCTTCCTTCAGGAGCATCAGAACCACCAATCGTATTTTTAGCAATTGGGCTATCTTCTCCAAAAGCCACATCACGTAAACGAGTGCGATCAATACCATTGCCTGTCAAGTAACTAATAACAGAAACAGTTCTTCTCTTAGCCAATTTTTCATTGTACTCTTTAGAACCTTTAGAGTCTGTATGACCATGCACTTCTACCTTATAAGAAGGATTCGTTGATAATAAAGAGACTAAATCATTAAGATCTGACACACTTTTAGAGCGTAAATCAGAACTATCAAAATCAAAGAATACATTACGCACCGAAATACGAACAGGTGCAACTTCTATGATTTTTGGAGGAGGTGGAGGAGGAGGAGCTTTTTTTACAGGTTCAGGTTTACTACATTCACGTGCACAATTTGGATTTAACTCCTTTGGACTAACTACACGTGCATAAGGAAACCCTTTATCCATTACATCTGCCAATGCTGATTGGGCAGCAGCTTCATCAGCATAACTCCCGTAATAATAAGCTGTGAAATTGTTTTTGCGATCAGTACGAACGCCATTAAGCCCTCTTTCTGTAAATAAGTTTGATGGAATCCCATCTTTAAAAGCAGCCACTTGTATCGTATAGTTGCCAGAACCTGCTACAGTTTGTGCAACAATATAAGTAGGGGCTACTAAAAGGGTTGCTAAGGTAATACATACCAGTAACAACAACTTTTTAGAATAATATAGCATACTTATGAATTTAAGGTTAGTAAAATATTTATGTATAAAGTAATGTTTGATTAAGAGAGTGTGTACTATTAAGATACATAAGTTCCTAGCTTACCTTGTAATAGTACAAGGTATTAGTCAAGAAAGGGCTTTTTGCAATGTAGGGGTTTTTTATAATGTAGGAATTGAGTAAAAGCTATGATTGAAACAGATGGATAATATTACAAAATATTAGCTATATGTCATAAGAAATTCAGACAATTTTATGACATTATTTTTTGAAAGCGAAAAATATAGTAGTTAGAATGAAAAAAAAATCAAATGGTACGCGTAGAGAAAATAAAATCTAGAACTATTAGGAAGAATCTGAAAGTAAAGGTGACCTATTAGGAAATACGACTCCACTTACTACGATTCCCTGCTTTTTGATTGGCTAAAGAATGTTTGAGTGCTTGATGATCGGCATGTTCTAAGCTTGGATCTTTATCCATGATATGTGCAGCAGCAGCTCTTGCCAATGCTAATAATTTTTGATCTTTAGTAATATCTGCAATTTTCATAGTCAAAATGCCACTTTGCTGTGTTCCTTGCAAATCTCCTGGGCCACGTAACTTCATATCCACCTCTGCAATTTTAAACCCATCAGTAGTAGCGACCATTGTTTCCATACGGATTTTTCCTTCTTTAGTGAGTTTATTATCTGTCATCAAGACACAATAAGATTGTTCACTTCCTCGCCCAACACGCCCTCTAAGTTGATGCAATTGAGCCAAACCAAAAC
>JAHDHP010000065.1:0-4316 GCA_020631245.1 Bacteroidota bacterium
CGTAATGGTGGTAACGGCTGGCTTTTGCTCTTCTATTTGGGTAGTTTGGGACATAGTTTGTTGATGATTGAGTGACTGGGTGATTGGGTGACTGGATGATTAGGTGCGTATCACTTATCCAATCATCCAGTCATCCTATCATCCAAACATGGGTCTGCGTGAGGGATAGAGGCGGTAGCTTGGTGAAACAGCCACTTGGTGAAGCAAGGACTAGCAGGGCTGACAGCGGAAGACACTGCTAGGACTATGCTGAACGAGTGGGTGTGAGGCAACTATTAGCCGAAAGCCCGACCCTGATTGCCTATTTTTTTTATGCCACCAGCGAGGACGCTGGCGGGAGCATAAAAAAAATAGGCAATCAGGGACACGCCCTACAAGTAAATATATAAAAAGGAATTGAGGAAAAAAAACGAGTGTTAGTATGTCTTCTTTCAATGACTGTGATGAAGCACTTCTTTATCAACAAATTCATCGACCCATACTTTGTTATCGGGGGTTAATTGGGAGAGGACAACTGTACGAATTTCGTTGGCAAGTAGTGGGTCGTAATCGGTTTCTACTTTGATATAATTGTCGGTAAATCCATACATTTTATCGTCGTCATTTTCGGCTTCAAAAAGGACAGGGCGTGCTTGTTGTAGGTATTGTTCGTAAAAGAAACGTCGTTTTTTATCGGAGAGAATGCGAAGCATTTTACTGCGCTTTCTACGCTCATGAAGTGGCACAACTGGTTCAATATCAAGTGCCTGTGTATTGGTGCGCTCCGAGTAGGAGAATACGTGTAAATAGGAGACATCTAGCTCATTGAGGAATTGGTAGGTTTCTAGGAAATCGGCTTCTGACTCGCTTGGGAAGCCAACAATCACATCGACTCCGATGCAACAATGCGGCATTAGTTCTTTTATTTTTTTGACTCGATTTTCATATAAGTCACGTTTGTATCGACGACGCATGAGTTGGAGTAAGCGCGGACTTCCTGATTGGAGGGGAATGTGAAAATGGGGTGTAAATCTTTTAGAGGCTGCTACGAATTCAATGACTTCATCTTTGAGTAAGTTTGGCTCGATGGAAGAAATGCGAATCCGTTCAATAGGCACTTCATCAAGTGCTTTTATGAGGTCTAGAAACCTGACTTCTCGATCAGTGCCATCGTTCATTCGGCGGCCATAATCACCAATATTTACGCCTGTGAGAACGATTTCTTTGATACCCATTTCTGCTATTTGATGGGCATTTTGTACTACATTTTCGATGGCATCACTACGGCTTTTTCCGCGGGCAAGCGGGATGGTGCAGAAGGAACAGTTGTAATCGCAGCCGTCTTGTACTTTGAGAAAAGAACGGGTACGGTCGCCTGCGGAAAAGGCATCAACAAAAAAATTAGCTTCATCGACCTTTCCTGCTATTACTTTTCCTTTTGTTTCGGTACTTAATTGTTGAAGATGTTCGACGATATTAAATTTTTCGGCGGCTCCCAATACCAAATTAACACCCGGTATGTCGGCTATTTCGGTAGGCTTGAGTTGAGCATAGCACCCTACAACTACGACTTGTGCGTGTGGTGCGTGTTTGAGGGCTTGCCGAACGACTTTTGCACATTTTTTATCGGCATTATCGGTAACAGAGCAAGTATTGATGACGTATATATCGGCTCCTTGATGAAATGGCACTTGCTCAAAGCCATGCGTTTGCATCATTCGACCAATAGAAGAGGTTTCTGAATAATTTAATTTACATCCCAATGTATAGAAAGCAACCTTTTGCGCGTTCATAATGTCTTCATTCTAGAGGAACATGGTCGAGGTATAAGTAAATTATCCTCATTGCACCCTGTTATAAATCGTTTTTTTACTTAATTTTGTCACTCCTGTAACATCCTGATTTTTTATCTACGCAAAGGTACATAGATTTTATCTAATATTACTTTTGTTTGCAAATAACAGTGACTACGTAGCATGAAGCTATCCCCAATTATAACCTTTCTGAGTCTTTTCAGTTTGCTTCTCCTTTTAGGCAGTTGTGATAAGGAAGAACCTATTCCTGCCTACCTTCATATAGATACCACTTATTTAACAACACAAATGATGAGTGAAGGCTCTGCCTCACATCTCATTCGTAATGCGTGGGTGTTTGTGAATGATCAGACGGTTGGTGCATATGAATTACCTGCGGTGATACCAATTATCGCTGATGGTGAGACAAAGGTATCGGTACAGGCTGGTATTGCTAATAATGGCATTATTAGCACGCGTAAAGTATATCCTTTTTATACGAATGCTAATAAGACAATAATGGTAAGCCCTAATGAGGATGTAACTTACAATCCTACTTTTGCTTACAAAAGTGGGACTGTTTTTGAGCTGATTACTGACTTTGATTTTGCGAATAACTTTGAAGAAACGACAGGTAATGCTACCTTACAGATGTTGGAGGATCAATCGTTGGTATTTGAGGGAGAACGATCGGCTCATATAGAATTGAGTGGATCAGATACTGTTTTTAGTATCCGATCACTTAATCCATATCCACTTCCTACGACTGTCAATTTTGATTCTTTTATAGAACTCAATTATAAATGTACAGCTCCTTTTCATGTATTTATTGAGGCGTATACTCCTACTTCTAGTGTAGGTATACAAAGTCGATTGTTGACTATCAATACAAAGGAGAACTGGAACAAAATATATATCGACCTCAATCAGGCTGTTCAATCCTTTGGGGCACAAAATTACAAACAGTTTAGAATAGTCATAAAAGGTACTCTCCCAGCCAATCAAACGCAAGCATCATTTTATTGGGATAATATTAAACTCTTGCACAATTAGACATGAAGGAAGTTAAACGCATAGGATTGTTCGTATACATCATGTCGGATTATATCGCCGCCTTGATTGCTTGGTTTTTGCTATTTACTTATCGCAAAATAGCCTTAGAAAACGTGGACTTTAGCTGGTCGATTTTTCAAGATGCTAATTTAGTACTAGGAATCGTTATCATTCCTGTTTTTTGGTTAATGATGCATTTTGTTTCTGGCAGTTATACTGATATTTATCGCAAATCACGCATTTCGGAATTATATCGCACCTTGATCATCACTTTTATTGGTAGTTTCATCCTCTTTTTTGCGGTTTTATTGGATGATGTGGTGTATGATTATACCAGTTATTATCGTTCTTTTGTGGTCTTATTTTCCTTACAATTTTTTGCTACTATCATAGGTCGTTTATCCATCTTATCTACTGCCAAAAAGCAGTTGGAGATTAATGCGGTGGGTTATAATACTTTAGTCGTAGGTGGTAATGGAAATGCTATCAAGTTATATGAGGAGATTTTGGGACAAGAACGTTCTTTGGGTTATCGGTTTATTGGTTTTGTAGAGGCTAATCATAAAAGTCAGAATGATTTGGGGCAATTTGTTCCGAGCTTGGGTTCTGTAAAAGATTTACCACGTATCATCAAAAAATATAAAATTGATGAGGTGATTATTGCTATTGAGACAAGTGAGCATCCTCAAATCAATGAAATCATCAACTTATTAGCAGAAGAAGAAACAGAGGTCGTCATTAAAATCATCCCTGATATGTATGATATTTTGGCGGGATCGGTGAAAATGAATCATGTAATGGGGGCTGTTTTAATTGAAATTAATCCTCTTTTGATGCCACAATGGCAACGTATTTTGAAACGTGGAATTGATATTGTAGCCTCGGCAGTTGTCTTGCTTTTATTGAGTCCTTTATATTTATTTTTGGCGATCAAGGTTAGGTTGTCCTCCCCTGGTCCTATTTTTTATCATCAAGAGCGAGTTGGGAAAGGAAATAAGCCCTTTACTATTATAAAATACCGTTCGATGTTTGTAGATGCTGAAAAGCATGGCCCACAGCTTTCTAGTAAAGCTGATCCGCGTATTACGCCTTGGGGAAGTATCATGCGCAAATATCGTTTAGATGAAATTCCACAGTTTTATAATGTCCTAAAAGGAGAAATGTCTTTGGTTGGCCCTCGCCCTGAACGCCAACATTATATTGATCGCATTACGGAAAAAGCCCCAGCCTACCGCCATTTATTGAAGGTGCAGCCTGGTATTACTTCTTGGGGAATGGTGAAGTTTGGCTATGCAGAGAATGTAAAAGAAATGATTCAGCGAATGCGCTATGATTTATTGTATATTGAAAATATGTCGCTGGCTATTGATTTTAAGATTATGATTTATACGGTGTTGATTTTATTTAGGGGGGAGGGAAAGTAGACGGTTGAACGATTGAGCGGTTGAACGTCCAATCGTTTAACCGTTTAACCGTAAATCGTTTAACCGT
>JAHDHP010000065.1:4416-16728 GCA_020631245.1 Bacteroidota bacterium
TTGAGCGGTTGAACGTCCAATCGTTTAACCGTTTAACCGTAAATCGTTTAACCGTCATTTTTTTTTCCTCCCCATGAACCTTTCTTTCCCCCTGCGTGTATGACCTTTTGAAACTGCCAAGCTACTTCCTTAACATTTGCAGTTCTTAATCGCTATTTTAACATATAATTGTTACCGTGAGTAATACCTACATCAATCAATCTGACGAAGCACTAATGGAATTGGTCAAAGAGGGCAATGCGCCCGCCTTTGATGAATTGTATCGCCGATATAGTAAGAAGATGGTGAATTATTTTTTTCGAATGCTTGGCAAGGATGCAGAAAAAGCACAGGATTTTCTTCAAGACCTTTTTATGAAAGTGGTGGAGAAACCGTATCTTTTTAAGGAAGGGCATCGTTTTTCGACTTGGCTTTTTACCATTGCAAGTAATATGTGTAAAAATGAGTATCGCCGCTTGAAGGTTCGTGTGAATGGTGATCCGTATATTGGTGATTTCAACGTAACAGCTAATGATGTCGTCTTACCCAAAATAGATCAACAACTCGATTATAAGCAATTTAAAAAGCTCTTGTACGAGGAAGTAGCTAAAATGGACAAGGGGAAACGAGAAACTTTTATATTGCGTTATCAGGAGCACCTTTCGATTAAAGAGATTAGTAAAATTTTAGATTGCTCGGAAGGAACTATCAAATCACGATTGTTTTATACCACCAAAAAATTGGCGGAAAAGCTAAAGATATACAAACCATCAAAGAAAGAAAATGAAGTGTTACGAGAGTAAGTAAGCAACTTGTTCTTTTTTTCATTCCTTTTTCATAAGCAAACTATACGAAATTAATATACAATGAATAATAATAATCACGGTTGGACACAGATGGATATTGAGCCAATGTTGATGAATAAACGGCTCCCTGATTTAAGTAAAGAAGAAGTGGATTTTTTATTAGATCAGCTCGGTTCATGGGAGCAAATTAAAGCTTATCAGCAATTTATTGCTATGAGTCACACATACATGGATGCCCAAGATCATCCAGAAATTGAGCCTGATCCTGCGATCCAAAAACGAATTAGTCAAAAATTAAAGCCACAAAAAACCTATAAAAATGGTTTTGAGTCTATTTTGGTAGCATTTTTGGGACTATTTAAACTAACTAGCCCCATACAATCAGGGATGATTGCTGCCATGCTGGCTATCTGTTTTTGGATTAATGGTACCGTCAATGATTTCACTAGTCCATCTACAGTATTTGCTAATGATAGCTTAGCCATGCAAACAGCAGGTATTGATTCTTCCATATTTTTTAATCGTTTCAATACCAATAGTATTACCGACTCTGCTTATCAATGGCAAGAAGGTAATAATAGAGATAGTTTCTCCATCGATATTAAAGGTATTATTCGCCAATAATATTAATTAAATCATCAATAACATTTCAAAAATCCTTGTTTGTATCTATGTGATATGAACAAGGATTTTTACTTTTGTATCTTTGTGCAAGTCCAAATCTTCGGTTTTATTTTCTGTACTCCTAAATAGTTTATATTATCTTTTCCTTTCTCAAAAACATTTCCCCACTTTATGATAATTTAGCTAATTATTCCACTGGATATTTTAGAGCTGATTTTTTGGCAGGCTTGACAGTAGGTGTGATGTTAGTACCACAAGGTATCGCTTATGCTTATCTGGCAGGAATGCCCCCCATTTATGGTTTATATGCAGGTTTAGTTCCCTTGTTTTTATATGCCCTACTAGGTTCTTCTCGTCAGTTGTCTATTGGGCCAGTAGCTATTTCTGCTTTATTAGTTTTAGCAGGGGTTAGTAGATTAGCCGAACCAGGCAGTCCTGAATATATTAGCTTGGTCATTACAACAGGCCTTTTAATTGGTATCGTTCAATTTATCTTGAGTATACTGAGGATGGGATTCTTGGTCAACTTTATCTCTCATCCAGTGATTGCGGGCTTCACATCGGCAGCAGCTATTATCATTGTAATTAGCCAACTCAAAGACTTCCTAGGGATTTTTGTCCCTCATTTTTCACATCCTTTTGAAACGTTATACTATATTTTTGAGCATATTACACAAACAAATGGACTAACTGTCCTCATTTGTATCAGCTCTATCATTGCTATTTTTACCTTTAAGAAAATTAATCGAAAAATACCAGGTCCGCTCATTGTCGTTGTCATAAGTATATTTTTAAGTTGGTTCTTCGAATTCAAACTTTATGATGTAAGCATAATTGAAAAGGTTCCTGAAGGTTTGCCTATTTTCGTTATGCCCCAACTAGATTTAACAACGATCCAAAAGTTAATACCAACAGTATTAATGGTCACCGTTATAGGAGTTGTGGAGAGTATTGGCATTGCCAAAACACTAGAAGCGAAACACAAAGACTATGTCGTCAATCCTAATCAAGAACTACTAGCATTAGGAATTTCTAAAATTGGGGGTAGTTTCTTTCAAGCTCTACCAACCTCTGGCAGTTTTACCCGTTCGGCAGTAAATAATGATGCAGGAGCCAAAACAACAGTTGCCTCACTCATAACTGCTTCGCTCATTACGCTTACCCTTTTATTTCTGACTCCCCTATTCTACTATTTACCCAAAGCGACACTTGCAGCAATTGTACTTCTGGCAGTTGTCAACTTATTTGATTATAAAGAAGCCCTACATCTTTGGAAAACGGATCGGAGTGATTTACTGATGATGGGCATTACTTTTATTGCCACCCTACTCTTTGGCATAGCAGAAGGTGTATTTATTGGTGTGCTTTTATCAGTTGGCTATATCCTTTATAGAAGTACAAAACCTGCTGTTAAAATAATTGGCAATGTGGAAGGAACCACTTACTATCGAGATCAAGATCGCTTTGATGTAAGCTATCCGACTAATGATATGTTGATTGTTCGTTTTGATAGCCAATTGTACTTTGGAAATGCAGCTTTTTTTAAGGAAGCTATTTTAGAACATATAGACGAATATGAATCAAAGGTTCGGTATCTATTTTTAGATGCCAAAAGTATCTATGATATTGATAGTAGTGGTTTACATGCATTAGAGTCCTTATATACCACTCTACAAGAACGTGACATTCAATTGTATATCGCTGGTGCTATTGGTCGATTTAGAGATATGGTTATCAAATCAGGCTTGAGAGAAAAAATTGGCAATGAGCACCTCTTTTTGTACTTACACGATGCAGTAGAAACCCATCTTGAGCGATGTAAACGGAATGAATTTATTAAAAACTAAAAAATGGCACAAGAATTGAAAAATTAATTTTATAATTCATTTAATATTTATTCAGATGAAACCAATATCTTCCATGATCGTAATCGACGACAATGAGATCAGCAACATTTTAGTGCAAAAGCTCATTGATTACGAAAACCTTACTGATCAATTAAGTACTTTCCAATATGCACAAGAAGCACTTGATTATCTAAAAGCAATAGGAGATGATCATACTGCTTTTCCTAAAGTTATCTTTCTCGATGTAAACATGCCTCAAATGGATGGCTGGGAATTTCTAGATGAATTTGCTCAATTATCAGACAAAGCAAAACAAGATTGTCATTTATTCATGTTATCTTCTTCTATTAGTGAAGCTGATATCGAAAAAGCCAACCAGTACAAAGAAGTTACCGAATATGTAACCAAACCTATTACAAGAGAAATTTTACAACATATAAAAGAAACCTATTTTACTGTATCTAAATAGCTCTTTATTACGTAAGTGAAAGATGTAAGTATAACCTTATTAATCAGATAAGACTATTAATCCATAAAAGTGTTATTCTATTAACTTGTTACATCATTTAGTTTATGAAATGGGGAAATGACTCTGAACAAGAGATCGATTACATTATCAAACAAGTAAAACAATCTCCTTCTTCAGAAGGCAAGGTAAAACTGTTAAATCGACTTAGTGATTTATTAATTAAGAATAAACAAATTAATGCATCGCTTGACTATGCCCGACAGGCATCTCAATTATCTAAATCAATAGATTATAAAGAAGGCTTAGCGATTGCCTATACACAAATGGGAAATGCCTTCTTCAATACCGATAAAGAAGATGAGGCATTAGTTTATTACTGTAAGGCATTAGAATATATAGATCAACAACCCGAAAACACACATTATCTACTCCAACAAATTGCTAGGATTCACCACCTAAAGAATAATTTCAAAAAAGCAATTAGCTTCAGCCAACAGGCATTAGCTGAAAGCAAATCACTCCCCCTTAATCAACAATTACTAAGTACACTCCTACTTCAAAGCAACAGTTATTTACAAGTTTCTAATTGTGACAAAGCAATGGAAACAGCTCGCAAAAGTCTAGCACTTAGCATTAGCCTCAATGCCACCAAACAAACATCCGAAGCACTGTTATTATTAGGGAGAATAAACTTATACAAAGGAAATTTTCAAAAAGCACTTGACTTTGTACAAGAAGGCTTAAGAGAAGCAGAAAAGTTAGTTGATCAAGTACTCATTACCCAACATTACAATCTACTCAGTGAAATATACATCGACCAAAGCAAGTATGAAAAAGCACTTGAAAATGCCATCGTAGCACTCAAGATAGCTAAAGAATTAGAAGATCACGCCCTCATTCGACATTCACGAAGCAATATGGGAATTGCACAACTTTATAAAGAGCAACTTCCTATGGCATTACTCAATTTGAGTGAAGCCCTCGCTATTTCCGAAAAACTAAACAACAAAAATAGTAAAGCCATAGACCTAACCAATTTAGGAACCTTATATGGCATTCAAGGTGAAACCTTCAAAGCACTCGACTATTTCCTAACTGCATGGCAACTAATTGGTGAAGAGTCAAATAGCAATAAGTCTACCCTTTTTTACATTCTCCTTCGAATGGGGATCGTATTTAGCAAACAACAACAATACGAACTTGCCTACAAAAAACTCACACAAGCTCTAGCCATCTCCCAAGAAACAGGTAATCCTTTATTCAAAGGAAAGGTGATGCATAACTTAGGATTACTCCATTATCGTCAAAAAAGTTATGATTTTGCTTATAATTATTATAACCAATCTTATCAACTCTTTCAATCTATCGACCACCAAAGAGGCATAGGAAGCACCCTCAACCTAATAGCCGCCTGTAGCAACGCCCTCCAACAAAAAGATCAAGCCTTCAAATATGCACAACAAGCTTTATCCATCAACGAAAAAGTAGATAACAAAACAGAAATTGCACAATCTTGCTTTTTACTATATCAACTCTACAAAGAAAAAAATGCCTTTAAACAAGCCTTATTATACCACGAAAAATACAACGAATACAAAGAGATATTATCCAATAATCATCGAAATAAAGAGATCAAAAAGCTAGAAATGCAGCTAAAAATTCAGCAAAAAGAAGTGTCTATTGCTCAATTACAGATGCAAAATTTACAACTCTCCGAATATAATATCAAAGAAATTAAAAAATTTGCAAGCATCGCCTCTCACGATTTACGTACCCCTCTCAACCATATTCAAAGCTTCGCCAATATCGTTAAAGAAAGAAGTCAAGAACTCTTAGATGAAGATAGCCTTCAATTTTTGAATATTATCGAAGAATCATCACGGCATATGGCACAATTGATCAAAGAATTACAAAATTACGCCAATGCAGGCTTACATGAAAAAAAGCTCGAACTGGTCGATCTCAATGCAGTAATAGATGATATACAACTCATTTTACATGAAGCTATTAGTAAAAGTAATACTTCTATACTTATTGATCCGCTTCCCAAAATTCACTGTTATAAAAAAGACATCCAAACAATCTTCACCGAACTCATCACCAATGCCATCAAATTCAGAAAACAAGATCAAGCTCCAAGCATCAATATAAGTGTACAAAAAGAAGATAGTTTCTACATTTTTAGTATCAAAGACAACGGAATCGGAATCGACAAATCATACGAAGATAAAGTATTTGAACTCTTCCGAAAGTTACACACCAACAATGACTATCCTGGCTTTGGAACAGGACTCCCCATCTGTCGAAAAATACTTTTAGGGTATAATGGGCAAATTTGGCTCGCTCCCGATAGCAACAATGGAGCTTGCTTCAAATTCTCCTTCCCAATTCCTCTAGAAAGTTCTGAAAATGAAATTATTTCATGATTTGCAGATTTATTTTTTTATCCCTATTTTGGTATTTAATCTATTTGTTATTCCAAAATTAAACAAACAACAATGCAAGTACCCGAAAGATTAATCGACTCACTCGATGACATTAAAATTTGGATAGAAAATAATGATGATGGTGAAGCTACACTCGCTATTTCAGCAGCAGGAAAAGTAGAATCTAGCAATTGGGCAAATCCCGAATTACGCTATATTGAAAGTGAAAACCCACCACCTCCAGGCATTCATCCCTTCGACGTTTACGAATTTGAGTTTTTTGCTACTCCCCCACAGGTTGGAGAAACCTACTATATGGAACCAACAGATATTAGTGCGATCTTCAAATGGAAAGGACGCTCTCAGTTCCAAAACATGAAATTGATCCGCGTAAAAACGAAGGCAGGTCATAAAGAATTACGTGTTGAACTTGGCGGGCCAGGTACTCCACTAGATGCAGATACCGATTTAGAAAGTTAATAATTTTCTGGGCGTGCCCCATATAGCAAAAGCGCAATTATTTGCCTTAACCAGCGTCATC
Source organism: Bacteroidota bacterium (assembly GCA_020631245.1). GTDB lineage: Bacteria > Bacteroidota > Bacteroidia > Chitinophagales > UBA2359 > JAHDHP01. The sequence goes on from JAHDHP010000065.1 coordinate 11,109, forward strand.
GCTGGTGGCAAATAACTGCGCTTTTGCTATATGGGTCGGGCTATTCACTTATAGTTGCCTCACATCAGCCTGTTCAGCTACACGCCTAGCAGTGTCTTCCTCCCGTCAGCCCTGCTAGTCGAAGCTTCACAAAGCTGCTGTTTCGGCAAGCTATCGCTACTATCCCTCACGCAAAACCTATGATTGGATGACAGCATGACTGAATGATTGGATAGGTGTTACACGCACCCAATCATCCACTCACCCTGTCATCCAATCAGCAATTACATCTTCACATCCGTATCATAAGTCACCTCCACTAACTCAGGTACTCCCATATCTACACTACCCAAGCCAAACAAATTACGATTTACCTTAGCCGTTCCTTTCACATGTAAAGGGTCCATACTCGTAACCGTAAACTCACTTACCATCTCTTGTGTTAAGCCTTTCATATCAAGTGTCATCGCTGCTTTATAGGTATTGTCTCCCGTCTTCTCCACATTATCAATCAGCATCTTTGCAGTCGAATATTTCGCAATATTAAAGAAATCAGGAGCTTTAAGGTGCGCTGTCAATTTATCGTTTTTCTCCCAAATAGAAGTCAAATCAATAGAAATCGTAGCGACTAAGCTCTCTACATCTCCCTTTTTCATATCAATTTTGGTAAAGCCCCAATTATTGAATTTACCAGCCGCACTATACCGCTCATTAGCTGCAGCGAAAGTAATACTTCCAGGAGAACTTGCTACCCTATCAATTGTTTTTGCTACACCTGCTTTTTTCACAGTTACAGGTTCCGTTTGGCTAGGTTCACTCTGTACAGAAGCTGTCTTTTTAGAACAGCCCATATACGTTAAGACACTAAGAACAAAAACGATAGTTAATAAATTTTTCATGTTGAATGGTTTTTTATTTAGTTAACTTCTAAGTTGAATTGCATATAAAATTGCAAGACATCTTTTGCAGGAGACGGCCCATCTGGGCCTTCTACGTTAAATTTCTCGAACAAAGGTAATTGAAAAGTACAATTAACCTGTAATTTAGGCACATCATTCTTTGCCATAAATGGCTCTATTTCAGTATCAACAACAATAGGAATAGGAATTCCCATCATCGTAAACACACCTTCTACTTCCATTTTTTGGGAAACTCCAAGCTTCAGTTCATCCTTAACCCCATTCACCCTCACAAATTCAAAACTAGCTTCTGGAAAACTTTTTCTATTCAGCATTTTATAATGCACTTCCTTATCAAAATCATCCGATCCCATCGTAACATCTCCAATATCCACCACAAACTTTCCTGTTGCCCCTTCCATTGACCCATTTTTGGAAAGCTCCATGACACCAGCCAGTTCCTTCACTTCTCCTGCATAATTATCCACTGGTGATAAAAAGTGATAAATAATGATCGGTTCCTCTTTATTTTCTCGTTGTTCCACTTTCCAAGAACGAGCAAACTCAAACTCCTTCACTACCTTTCGCTCCACTTGTTCATCCATATCTAAGGCATCTCCAAGCCCCATACCTTCCCAACTAATTTCCTTCACCTTATTCGATACAGGTTGGAAAGCATCTCCTGCTTCTGAATATTTAATTTGACGCAGAATTTCTTCCTCTACAAATTTTCCTGCCTGCTTAAAAGCCACTTCTTTCTCCGCCCATTTTGACTGCGCAATGGGTATATCTTGTGTAAAAACAGGCTTCACACAATTATACTGTGAAAATACCTCTGTAGACAAAGAAAGCTCATTGCTCTCACTGAGATAAGGGTAAATATTAAAATAAAAACTGCGAGTATTCTTAGTCGTTAGGTGGGTATCTTCTAATTTAAAAAACTGCATACCATCAGCAAGGGCTTTTTTAGCCATTTCTTCAAAAGCAGCTTGGTCAAAATCAGGGGGTACACTTCCTGTTAATTCGGTTAATTTGAGTGGTGCGCTTACATCGGCACGTCCCTCTTTCCACACAAACAAGTGCTTTTTCTCATGCGCCTCATTCTTTTGATGGGCTAGTTTAGAAGTGCGAATAAAGTTTTTAAGTCTTGGAATATTGCTATAACGACCATAGTATTTTGAACGTCCTTTTCTATTTTGGAAGTATAAACTAGGAAGTGTTGTAACACCAGTTGGTATGCCATCAGCAGAATTGTGAATAATAAATTGAATACTCATTTCTTTGGCAAGTCCTTCAATGTCCTCCAATTCTTCCTCACTCAATATAGGTCGCTCTTTTGCTACAAATAAAACGAGGGTTTCTTTATCTAATCCGTGTTGAAAATAAGTTAATGATAATAAGCAAATACCTAGTATCATAAAAAAAAAGGGAATGAATCTGCGTGTCATTAGGCGTAATTAATTGTCAAGAAATATATCCTTTAACAACTCCCCCCCTATCATTTGTTTAATCCTCTTTACTTTTTTTAGGTATTGAAAAATAAAAAGTACTACCATTTCCTTCTTCCGACTCAAACCAAATATCTCCTTTATGATTTAGAACGACCCTTTTACAAATAGCTAAACCCACTCCTGTACCTGAATATTCTTTTTTAGAGTGTAAGCGTTGAAAAATCTCGAATACCTTCCCCGCGTATTTTTGCCGAATACCAATACCATTATCTTTAATACTAAAAATCCACTCTTCTTCTTTTTCAAATACATTGATTTTTATTTCAGGAGAATTACGATTAAACTTAATCCCATTCTCAATAAGATTCGTAAACAATTGGGTCATTTGTCCTGGGCTACAAATAATAGTGGGGAGCGGGGAAATAACTTCTATATTAGCTTTGCTTGTATTAGTTGTATCTGAAAATGAAGATATTACCTCCTTAATTAATAAATCCAAATCAACTAATTGATGATCAAGTTTCTTACGCCCTAATCTAGAATAAACCAGCAAATCGTTTGTTAAATGATCCATTCGAGTAACACCATCAATGATATAATTTGAGTAGTTAATTAACTCTTCGTGGTTTCCTTCCTCTAAATCCATTTTTATCAGATCTGCGAAACCACTTATGGTACGTAGGGGTTCACGTAAGTCGTGAGAGGCAACATAAGCAAACCGCTCCAATGCCTCATTTGAATTAGCTAATTCTGTCACTTTTGATTCTGCTATCGCAGTTCGTTCTGCCACTATCTCTTCTAATTGTACATTCAATTTTTTTAATTGGTGAGAATCGTATAATCGAGCTATAAATACCAAGTAAGTAGCTACTGACAAGGAGATAAAGATGGTAACAAATAAAAACGGATGAATATCAGCAGGTGGAGATATATAGCACATGATGGCTACTAAAATATTGATCGATAACAAAAACCAGCGTAAATAGTGGGGAATTACTATAAAACTTGCAATACTAATAAATGTAAGCATAAACCCATAAACATATACTAATGCAAATTGATTGATATACATCAACCAAGCAACCCATAAGGTAAAAATATAACTATTCGCATTGGTTAAAAATCGAATAGATTGTCTTACCCTTTCACTAAAAAAGGAGGCCAAGCCAATACCTAACCATACACATGCGATTAAAAGACGTTGCCCAAAATATTCAATAATGGTGGGTTCCACATATATAATTAATACCCCCCAAATAAGACTTAGAGTAGTTGCAGCTAGAATAAACCAGCGCATGATATTGGCTTCATTTGCTGTAAATCTTTTAAACAGATTTTTAAAGTCCATAAATGATTGTCTTTGTTCTTACTTCTTTACATCCTGTCTAGCACAACCTTCATAAAATATATCGTCTGAAACAAAAAAGGCAGAATAAGCAAAATTAATTCCCGACATCCCATCACTACAATAGCAAGGATTAACCATTCGTCGTAAAAATAATTTAGCATCTCCCTTTTCTCCTTTCAATTCATAATACGCATAAAATTCAAGTGGTCTACCAACAGCAGCTTTAGGTGCTGTTGTTTTATAATAAACAGAATCTAAGCCTAACCCTGTAAACAAAACCTCTTCCTTATTGATTTGAATTGCCCAAAATGGCTCTGTTCCTGAAACAGTTATCGGCTTATTAAAATCAAATGGATCATCATAAGTACGTGATTCAGGATCATCATGCTCCTCTTCTTTTTGATCTATTTGTTTCACTTCTTTTTGATCTTCTTGCTCTGTATTATTTTTTACAATAGCTCCTGTTTGCTCTTTATTTGAACTAGTTTCAGTCGTTTGATTGCAAGCAAACAAACAAAAGGTCAAAAATAATGTTGATATAACAATTAGTACTCTAAACATATCTTATTATATTTATGGATTAGTAAGTTGTACTAATTTAATCAATCTAAACATACTTATCAAAGAAGAAAAAATAAATTTGGGGAAGCGGGGTCAGTAAAGATTGCTGAACACAATCTGACATTTTATTTTGGGAACACTAAGATACTGGCCTTTGTTTCCCTCTTTTTTAAGAAATTATTTTTGCTCCCTCTTTATTTACTTTCGACGTATAGACTGTACTTCCTATTTCCTCTAGTTCCAATGCTTTTTTCATACTCGAACCAATCGCAGTTGCTTTTTCTGCCTTATCAGCAAAGGCAAACATTGAAGGGCCTGCCCCAGAAATACCAAAGGCAAAGGCCCCTGCTTGATTGGCTGCCGCTTGCACCTGCCCATAAGCGGGCATAATGGTAGAACGATAAGGTTCTGCCAGTTTATCTACCATACTTTCTCCTAGTAATTTTAAATCTTGCTGATAAAGGGCTACCACAAAAGTCCCTAAATTGGCTGATTGATATATTGCATCTTTCATCGGTACTTTTTGGGGTAGTATGTCCCTAGCTACTTTGGTGAGTATTTCCACATGTGGATGAATGACAGTAACATGTAAGTCATTGGGTACAGGTAGTTCTATCCCCTCTTCACCACGTACAAGCACAATTCCACCTAGTAAAGACGGAACGATATTATCTCCATGTCGGGAACCACTGGCAACCGTTTCTCCATCAATGGCATAACTGATAAGTTCATGTTTTTTAAGGCGGCATCCCAACAATTCATTGGCAGCTACTACTCCTGCAACGGCACTGGCTGCACTCGAACCTAAGCCGCTTCCAAAGGGCATTTTTTTGTGAATGGCAATATCTATCCCTTTTTCTGCTTTTACAGCTTTCCAAAGAGATTCGACAGCTACTCCTGCGGTATTTTTGTGTAATTCGTAGGGTAAGCGTCCATCGTCACCTTTTATCTCGACGACTCGGACTATGCCTTCTTCATTGAAGGATACAGTGACTTCGTCTCCTGGTGCATCGACGGCGAGTCCGAGGACATCAAAGCCGCAACAGAGGTTGGCAACGGAGGCGGGGGCGTAGGCGGTAACGGGCATAATGGGTGAATTAGTGAGTGAGTGAATTAGTGAGTGAGTGAATGTAGCGTAACGCCTATTCATTCATTCACGCAATCACTAATTCACTCATTGTTTTCGCGTGAGGGATAGTAGTGGTAGCTTGGGGAAATAGAAAGGTAGTGAGGCACGTATAGCAGGGCTGACAGCGGAAGACACTGCTATGCGTATTCGCCGAACACCTTGTCTATGAGCCAACTACAAACGGATAGCCCGACCCATATTGCGTATATTTTCATTCGCCTGTAGTTCATGCGAGGACGCATGAACGGGCGAT
>JAHDHP010000066.1 GCA_020631245.1 Bacteroidota bacterium
GGTCGCGATTGGCAAAGGTTTCTTTGGTAAATTTATAATATCCCAGTGGAGAAGGACGCCCAGTATTACGGTCGTAATCATTGCGGATGACATCTCCATCAGCAATCACCACCATCTTTGTTGGTTCACTCACTTCTCTGAAAGATACCCCTTCAATGGTATCAATCATTTCAATCGTACTGGGGGTAAGGATGTTTTTGAAAGGAGACGGAAATTCACCTTCTAGGGCGACTGCAAGTATCTTTTCTCCACCTGAAAAAGTTGCTTTGGTTGGTTTTTGTTTGACCTGCCCTGCTTCTACTTTAATAGGAGGGCCGATGACTTTGGTATAAGGGGATGTACTGAGTAAAACCGTCTTTTTGATATTGGCTTTTCGATTATTGATCGTATCAATGGTGCCAGCAAAACGGAAGAGTACCGCATCTAAGTTTTTAGAAACAGGATGGTCTTGGTTGCTTTTTCCTACGACAGGATAATAGGTCCAATCGAAAAGTTGTAATTGTCGATCTCGACTAACGGTTAGGGGTATTTTAGTACATTGAACGTCTTGAACGAGGTCAAAATTCACCCGCGCTCCATATTTAAAGAGTTGATCTTCTAATCCTAGCCCATAATCAAGGGCTATAAAACTTCCCGAATCATTATTAAGGCTATCTAGTTCAGCACGTAAGTTTTCGAATAGCCATAAAACCTTTCCTCCATTCATCACATACTGATCAATCTTGAAACGATGAGCGTCCTCGAAGGCTTGTGTAGGTTTGGCAACAATTAATACATCAATTCGAGGCGGAACATAAAGGTTTTGAGTTACATCAAAACGCTCCATGACATAGTATTTGGAAAGCTCATACCCAATATCATTGACTGCATTTTCGGGCAGCTCTCCATGCCCTTCCAAGAAGGCAATGGTTGGTTTACCTTTGCGTAGCAGTTTTTGCATTGCATTGGCAAGATTATATTCTAATAAAGCAATTGAATTATCAAGTGCTTCATCACGCGATTTGTTAAGTTGTTTTTGGAGCAATTCAACAGGAATAGAACGTCCTTTGTAGGTGATCACTGCCCAGGGATAAATCATCTTTTCCGAATAACCATCCCGATTGTCAATGAGATTAGTAGGAACAATGCCTTGTTTGGCAAGTTGAGTAACAATTTCCTTTTTTTCCTCTGGAGTACTGTCTGCCAATGGGTCAACAACACGGTATTCCAAATCGCCGCCAATCTCATCGCGAAACGCGTTGAGCTGCATGATCGTTTCTTGTTGGAATCGTCTAAAACCAGGAGGTAGGTCGCCTTCCAAGAGTACTTCAATAAATACAATATCGTCAATTCGAGAGAACATATCTTGGGTAGACTCACTGAGGGTGAATCGTTTTTCCCTTGTCAAATCCCAACGAAAAGACAAATTATAAGCGACTACATTAACGAGCATTAATATAGCAATGAGAAGAAGATATTGTAACCACGTTTTATTTTTCATGCGTAAATATTCACACTAATTACTTAGCCACCTTTTCGAATTTCGATGACCATTTTTGTCAATAAAAGGAAAATAATGATGAAGGTGATAAAATAGAGTATATCTCGACTATCTATCGCTCCTCTACTAAGGAATAGATAATGTGCATTCATACCAATTTGCTCCAAAATGTAGTCAAATTTGGCAAAGAAAATATTCATTCGACTGAGGTAGTCAAAAGCACTATACGAAAAGAAACAAAGGAATACCGCCAATAGAAAGGCAACAATTTGATTGTTACTCAAAGCAGAACAGAAAATGCCTATGGCAGCAAAAGCACTTCCTAGAAGTCCGAGACCAATATAAGATCCCCAGGTAGCCCCTGTATCTATATTACCAATGGGCGCGCCTAGTTGGTAAACTGAATAGAAGTAAAGGAGGGTAGGGAGGATAGAGAAGAGTACCAGAAAGACACAGGCGAAATACTTTCCTAAAATAACCTGCCAGTCGGTTACAGGGCGTGTGGATAGCCACTCGATGGTTCCTGTATTGAATTCCTCCGCAAAGGAACGCATGGTGATAGCAGGAATGAGGAAGGTAAAGATGAGTGGAGCAAGAAAGAAAAAGGATTCTAAAGAGGCTGCTCCATAGTTTAGGATACTGGTATCGGGAAAGACCCATAGAAACAGTCCTGTAATGAGGAGGAATACTCCCATTACTAGATAGCCCATGATGGAGCTAAAGAAGGCATTGATTTCTTTGAAAAATATAGTGCGCAAGGAGCTATGATTTTGATGGTTCTGTTTGGGTTAGCAAACGGAAGACATCTTCCAGATTGCTTTTTTCTTGTTGTAAGGTTAGTAAGGTTAAATTGTTTTGGACGGCAAAATTAAAAATATTTGCGCGTATATCTTGTGAACCACTCACAAAGATATGCCACTGATTGCTTCCAAAGGCTTCCATACGGTCAATTCCTTCTCCTGGAATTTGTTGGAGAAGCTCTAGATTGACCTTTTCAGCAAATTCGACAATGATATTGGTTTGTTCAGTCGCATACTGCTGAATGGCTGCCGTGGTGTCGTTGGCAACAATATTTCCTTTATTGATGATGATTACTCTATCACAAAGAGCTTGTACCTCTTGCATGATATGGGTAGATAGAATAACTGTTTTCTCCTCTCCTAATTGTTTGATTACTTGGCGTATCTCAGCAATTTGGTTGGGATCAAGTCCAGAGGTAGGTTCGTCGAGGATAAGCACATCGGGATTGTGAATCATTGCTTGTGCAAGTCCCACTCGTTGGCGATACCCTTTAGAGAGTTGACCAATCTGTTTGTGTTGCTCGCGTTGTAGCCCTGTGAGTTCAATCATCTCCTCGATACGTTGTGTACTGTTTTTACCGAGTTGATGAAGTTGAGCTGTAAATTGGAGGGATTCTTTGATATACATATCGGGATAGAGCGGGTTATGCTCAGGAAGGTAACCGATACATTTGCGGATTTGCATGGGATTTTCTCGAATATCATGACCACATACACTAGCACTTCCAGCTGTTGGAGGTAAAAAGCAGGTCAACATTTTCATGGTGGTCGTTTTGCCTGCTCCATTAGGCCCTAGAAAACCAAGAATTTCCCCTTTATTGGCTTCAAAGCTGATGCTATTGACGGCTTTTTGTGTTCCATACCATCGGCTTAGTTCGTGTACACTTATTGACATTAGCTGTTTTTTTGTGATAACGATAACGTCGCAAAGATAGGGAAAATTGTCTATTCGTTATTGACAACCACGTAGCTCGATGGCTTCACGGAGTTTGTTGGCATCTGTAAATGGAATTCCTTGACTTTGTGCTATGTGAATTGCTTTGACGGCGGCTTGATGTGCTTCATCACATTTGTTTACTTGGCGACTCAAATAAGCGAGTGTTAAGTAGTTGTCATAGGCGGGGTTTATATTCACCGATTGCTGCGCCCATTGTTGTGCTATACGCAATTTGCGGATATCTTTATGAGGGAGAAAGACATAAAAATATTTGCGTGCAATTTCATTTAAAAGTTGTGGATTATGTTTTCCGTATGTTTCAATATAGTTAACAACGGTTTCGTGATATAACTGCCAGTTAAGCGTACCTTCTGCATATTCTGCAATGATGTGAAAGCGAAAATCTTCTTTATAGGAAAGGTCGGAAGCATCTATAACCCATAGCGCTTTTTGATATAATCGCTCATCTCTTAAACTAATAGCGGTACGAATGCCATTGTAAACAGCAATTTTAATTTTTTGATTGATGACCTCACTGTTCAATACCTGTTTATAGTGATGAATATCTTTTAAAAAATAGTTAATGGCATCACTATCAATATTGTCCGTAAAAGCGTAGATGAATTTCCGATTTAACTCATTGCTTAAGTCGGCAGGACTTTGTGTCGATAAATATTTATTTACGAAAGTAGTTGGTGATTTTTCGATGCGTTTTGCCACCTTAGCTAGTTCAAAAAGGAAACTCGGTTCTTCGTATCCTAAATCATACTTGCGAAGCATCAAATCATAATTCTGATAATCGAGCGGAGTATCTTGTCTATTTTTAATAATAAATTCCCCTGCATGAAGTAGGGCTTTGGAGGAGCTGATCCCCACTGTTCGATGCATAATAAGTCCTTGTTTATTGAAGAACAACATCGTGGCATGTGTGCCTAAGTCGAGGATATGTGATAAATGTGAATAGCGAGGGTGGTCAAAGTTGAGGTTGAAGTTGACAAAGTTATTATTGTATAATTGAGATACATGCTGGTCGCGAAATATCTGAGAGTTGGTACTCGGACAGAGATTGCACGATTGGGAAAAGGTGTTTACAAATATGTATTTATTTTCTTTACTACCTTGACGTATAGCTTGTTCCAATTCGCCACTACTGAAGCGAATGGGGTCATCATTAATTGCTTTCGTTGACAAAAGCAGGAGGCTGACCAAAAGAAGGGATATGGTATGTCTGTTTAGCATGGGATAAGGATAAATTCATTTAATTAGTTAGCGGTACTGATTGTATGAATTAATCGAGAGGCGATTTGGTAATTATTCCCTCTATACTGCGCAATCATAATTGCTTTTTCTGCGATTTGCTTGGCTTGTTGGGTTTGCCCTAGTTTATAAAGTAGTAAGGCGTAAGTTTCATTGTTGTAGTATTCATTTTCAATAGCAATTGATGTTTCAATCCAATGAATGGCTGTTATTAGCATTTTACCATTATCGACTTGATAACAAAAGTTACGAGTGACATGATTGAGTAGCTTCGGATCGGAACTAGGATGTTTTTGGAGATATTGACAAGCATTTTTGGCATATGCTTTCCAGTCGTTTGTTGACTGATAGTAAAGGGAGTTGATTTCGAATTTAAACTTGTGAGCTGCTGGTAGATAGGCAGCGTCTATCATTTGTTGTGCCCTAGTAAAAAGTGCTTTGTCATTGCGTTGTATAGCCACAATAACAGCGTTATAGATCGTGTTTTTAATTTTTTCATTTACATGTTGAGGGCCATAATATTCTTTAAAGTATTGAATGTCATTGATAAGGTAATCAATTGCTTTACTCTCTAAGTCATTCGCATATTCATAAATGAAACTACGATTTTTACTTGTTTTAACGTTAGTCTGTTGTTGTAAATACTGATCCACTATTTCGGCATGTGGTTGATGTTGCATGCGTAAAGCATAAGCCAAATCGACCAGTAAAGACGTATCGCGACTGCCTGCTTTGTACTGTGTTTGAAGTTCGTGTAAACTTTGTTGTTTGGAGGCGGTATTATTGACAATAGGAATCGCTGATTTTAGAACAATCCTTTTTCCTAAGTCAAGCATCTCTTTTACTTGCTTTTCACCTGTTGTTTTCCAGACCATCTTTCCTTGTGGATCGAAATAAAAGAAGCTAGGAAGCACCTCAATAGAATGCCTCTTTATAAAGTCCTTCTTATCTTGCTCACTAAGATTGACATTATAATTGATAAAGAAAGTATTGTGAAATGTAGCGACTTTGGGATGGGTGAAAACATCGCGTTCCATTTTTCGACAAGGCAGGCAATAGTCGGCATGTACAACTACAAAAATATGCTTGTTTTCTTGTTGAGCTTGTTTGAGTATTTGATACCAATAAGCGTCTTGAAAACGAATGCTTGTAGAAGAGTACTGAGCATAAGTAGAAGTACTATTTACGCTCGTAAATATCAACAATAGGAAGATAAATGCTTTAAATAGCATGAATAGGGATTCTAAGGGAAATATATCTTACTAATAACTTGGGGGGGGAGGCGAATTACTTTTTGATGAAGTGTTTTAGTTGTTGTTTAAGGTGAATAAATACTATGACAGTATAATTATATTTGAGAATAATTAAAGGTCATTCTGTACTATTAATCGCAAAATATTAATTGTTTATTGGAATTACTAAACATGTTGAAAATATAGCTGAATATTGACGAAAGAAGGAAAATGCACAAGCATTTTCCTTCTTTTAATGAAATGAGTAATAGTAATTTTTTGATCTTTAACTACTTAAATGCCACAGGTATGGAGGTCTTTTGGCGAATGATATTTTTTAGTTTTAACAAATCACCATAATCTCTTCCTTTGGTTCTTGCTGTTTCTATAGATTCCTCAATATACTTTAGAGCTTTATTAGATTTTCCGTTTTTGTATAATAAGGCAGCATGAGTCGTTTTATAATTCGTATTAGAAGAATCATATTTCAAAAGGCGATTTTCTGTCCATGATAAGGCTTTTTGTAAAGCGGCTTTATCGGTAGCATGAATCGCATAATTCCAAGCAATATTATTAAGTTGATCAGGAGCGAGTTTACTATCAAATTCTACAAAGGCAATGGTTTCTTTGATATAATCCTCCCAGTTATTCGTCATCTGATAGAATTGCATTTTCATTTCTAATTCAAACTCTTTCTTATTGGAGATAGATACCCTATTAATAAAAGAACAAGCATGTTGCATCTCTCCAACTTTTCGTTTATTGGCTGCTTTAATAACTGACTGATTAATAGCATTTTTGATATGCGCCTGCAATTTATCTTCGGAATATAAGGAAGAGTAATAACTTTGGTTTCTCCAAAGATAATCGAAAGCTTCAGAGTTAACATCTGTTGCAAAATCAAGAATGAACTTCAAGCTTTCTTTTGATTTAGGATTCGCACTATCTAAGTATTGCTTAACAATATGTTCATAAGGCTCTTGAAACTTAACAGATTTATAAGCAAATCTACGTAAAAACTGAGGGTCCCTAACTCCATTTTCATACATGTTTTGCATGTCTATAAATTCCTGGTAAATTCTAGGGAGACCATCCTCACCTTCATAACTGACGGTTTGCCCCATACCACTATAATAATTGCCCCAATGCAACAGCTCTTTAGGAGTTTTTTGGCCTTTCTGAATCCCTAATAAATTCCCCTCTGAATCAAAATACATCCAAAAAGGAGCTTCTCTAGTAGAAAGTTTATGTCTCTTGTAAAACTCAACCCCTTCTGGAGTAGTGAGTGCCAACTTTAAATTGATAAAATTATTTTGGTATAGATCTGCTACAGCAGTGTGTGCAAAAGAGTTATTACCAGCAGTTTTCCCTTTGTGTACATACACAAAAATAGGTAACTTCATATGTTTTGCAGTCTTCTTAGCCTGTTCAAAAGGTCCAACAAAAAACTGAAGAGTTCTACTGCTTTGTGTCTCAGAAGAACCTAATGCGACAAATGTTGACATTGCCAAACTAAGGACAATAATACAGAAAGTAGAGTATTTTTTCATGGAAGGGAATGTATTTGAATGTACAATAAACCTAATGAGCGCAGGGGGAATAGACAATTGCTTCTGCCTGTAATTCTTATTTCATTTATCATCAAATAAAGGGTTGTTTTACAACACTCCATTATATACGTGAATGATATGAATTTTGTTACATTATGACTAAAAGCGATACACATTCAAATAAAATTATTTCCAAACAGATGGTTGATTGTTTTTTTGATTTAAATTTCTGAAAAACAACAGGTAATATAGTTGGTAATAATTTTAGACATAGCAAGGCTGTTTTATTTCTAACTTGTTAGAAATAATTGAACTTTACCTACAAATAGGTATTAAATCATAGCTATTTTGGGGGATAGAAAAATGCTTGTTTAATTAGTAGAATAAGGATAAATAATTATGGCTATAGCTAAAGCTATCTGAAATGAGGTGAGTGATAAAAAATATTAAACAGGTATTAATGGGTCCTTATTCTATAATGCAAACATTAAATGAGAGGGTACTGAGTTAGATAATTACATAAAAAAGGAAGGTGTAAGTTGTCTATTCCTTAACCTACATCGAAGTTACTGAAATCTATTGAGGAATAAAAAAAATCAGCTCAACTATTTTTTAGATAAAAGGGGCTAAGTAGTTGATGTTTAATGGGTTGGTGTGCTGAAATGCCGATGGTTGTTAGGATGTAGCTTACTGCGTTTTTTTTGTGCGATTTCATCTTTTTTCTTTATAAATATGTCTTACAAACAGCTTGAAAAATTACATAAATTGTGGTCATTTTTCATTAAATAAGCAGTACTACTTAACAGCAACAGGTTTGCCTATTTTTTCTATAGTGGCTTGTAGTTGTTTTTCTAAATATGCAGTTCCTTCTACTAGAGGTAAGCGAAGGTGAGCCTTACATAAATTTAAAATATGCATTGCCAATTTGATGCCAGCAGGATTGTTTTCAGTAAACAAAAGGTGAATAAAAGGAAGAAGTTGATAATGAATATACTGTGCGGTAGTAATATCAGCTTTTCGAGCAGCAGCAACCAATTCCGATGACATAGCGGGATAAGCATTAGCCATTACAGAAATTAGGCCATCAAAACCAATAGCTATAAGTGGTAAGGCAAGGAAGTCATCGCCCGATAGTAAGGCAAAATTAGGAGAAGGACGACGATGCACCAATTCCATACATTGAACCAAATCACCAGACGCCTCTTTAATACCCACGATATTGTCAAACTCATTTGCCAAGCGAATCACCGTATCAGGAAGCATATTTCCCGCAGTTCTGCCAGGAACATTATACAAAATAATAGGAACAGGACTATGTTGAGCCACCAATTTGAAATGTTGGTAAATACCTTCTTGGGTAGGTTTATTATAAGCAGGACTTGAACTAAGAATACCATCAACACCTGTAAAGTCACTCGTCTTGATTTCGGCAAGTAAAGCAGCCGTATCACTATTCGAAAAGCCAACAACAACAGCAATTCGTTTATCAACTACTTTTACAACAAACTCCACCATCTGCTTCTTTTCAGTAGCAGAAATAGTTAATGCTTCACCAGTAGAGCCAAGCACCACCACATAATCAATCTTATTGGAAATCAAATATTCCAATATAGATTGCAATGCAGGGAAATCAATTTGTCCATCCGCCAAAAAAGGAGTTACAATGGCCACTCCTGTACCACAGAATTGCTTATCCATGACTAATGTGTTAGGTTTAGTAGGTTATGTATTTATCGTTTCAAGGAAGTGATGCACTTCTTTGATATAGGATTCCAACGAATCGTCCGTTGGGTTAATCATGAGGTCGTAACAGTGCGTTTTATCAGCATAATAAGGACCTACCCTAAAACGCGCCTGAGAAAAAGTAGTAATGTATTCTAAGGGAGGAATATCTCCCAAAGAAGCGTTAATTAAAATGTCGAATTTATAATCAATAAAATGTTCCGTTTTACCATTTACAGGTTTCGAATACCAATTGATATTGCGGCGTGAAAAAGTATCGTAGTTCAAATTATCAGTCGCAGCGCGATTAGAATCAATGAAACCCAGTAGTTTGACCTGTTTTCTAGCTTTTTCTAATTTTTTCACATAATTAATAATGATCGGAATATTATCTGCATCCGTAGAATCAAATAAGATACCTATTCTTTCAGAATCAGATAAATTCACAAAATTATGTGCTACTTGATGTTCCTCTAATCGATTTTGGAGAAAGTAGTTAAATAAATACGTTCGGATAAAATTAAACATAGTTTTGGGTTAGAATAGCAAAAACGCAGTCTACAAAAGTATTAAATCTTTATTGATAATGACAATAGGATGACGTTTTTTCATGCTTCTATTTCTGATCTTCTTGATATGGACCAATAGCACACCACTTATCAATCCGATTATTGACCAACTCATCAGCCTCCAGTAAAGAAAGTGGGCGATAATATTCTAAAATATATTTTTTTAATTGAACAGCAGCAGCAGCAGGCTGGTGATGCGCTCCACCCAATGGCTCAGGAATAATGGCATCAACCAAATCAAATCGCAACATATCATCAGCCGCCAACTGCAACATTTCGGCAGCTCGCTCCTTATACTTCCATGAATTCCACAAAATAGAAGAACAAGACTCTGGTGAAATAACCGAATACCACGTATATTCCATCATTAAAGTAACATCGCCCACTCCAATACCTAAAGCACCTCCAGAAGCCCCCTCTCCAATAATAACACAAATGATCGGCACCTTTAATTCAATCATCGCCATTAAATTTTCAGCAATAGCAGCCGCCTGCCCCCTTTCTTCTGCCTCAATACCAGGAAATGCTCCTGGTGTATCAATCAAACAAACAACAGGACGATTAAATTTTTCAGCCAATTTCATCAATCGCAAAGCCTTCCGATAACCTTCAGGCATCGCCATCCCAAAATTGCGATACTGCCTACTTTTCGTATCCGACCCTTTTTGCTGACCAATAAACATAAACGTCTCTCCTCCCAACTTACCAAAGCCACCTATCATAGCCTTATCATCTCCAAAACGACGATCGCCATGCAATTCTGTAAAAGAATCACACATCTGCTCAATATAATAAAGTGTGTACGGCCGCTGTGGATGCCGTGCTAACTGCACTTTTTGCCAACGAGTCAACTGACTATAAAAAGTTTTCTTTTCAGTTAGTAATTGTTCTTCTAAGCTTTTTATCTGTTCCACATCATTGAGCAGTTTTACATTTTCCAACGCTTTATGAATAGTCGCAATAGATTGTTCAAAGTCTAAAAACATATTCTATCTCTTTGGTTAAGGCATTTTATAAAATAGTAAAAGGGCATTTGATTGTAGGTATTGCCGTAAAAAGGTTCTTTTCAGGACAAAATCATAAAAATAACACCCGTTTTGTGGCAATGTCGGTAAGTTTTTGCAAAAAAAATAAAAAAATATTGAGGGAAATCAAAAAAGGGTTTATATTTGCATGGTTGGAACGTAAAGCGGTTTTTTATAAAAAACTTTTTACAGAATTTTTCTTCTAGAATTGTTTGAATAATATAAAAAATGCTTAGATTTGCAATCCAATCAGTTCTTAAACATTGATTAACAATCAATACGGTTCGGTAGTTCAGTCTGGTTAGAATGCCTGCCTGTCACGCAGGAGGTCGCGGGTTCGAGTCCCGTCCGGACCGCACAGGAGACAGAGTTTACCCTTGTAATTCGAAGAATTGCAAGGGTTTTTTATTTTTGGGCATGTCCCAAGCACAATATTGCCACTTCCTACCCGTTTATGCGTCCATACATAAACACCAATCCAACCCATGATGTCCGCATAAACGGGCAGGCAATGGCAGCACTGCGCTTGGGTCGGGCTATCCGTTTGTAGTTGCCTCGTAGAAAATGTATTCGGTTAATACGCCTAGCAGTGTCTTCCGCTGTCAGCCCTGCTAGTCGTACCTCATTACATTTCTACTTCACCAATCTACCACTACTATCCCTCATGCGGAACGATGACAGGTTAATACAACTCATACTTCCGAAACTTACATTCCAAAGGCCCATTAAATAAGGTTACCTTTTTAGAAGCACGTAAGCCTACCTGTTTAATAGCCGTTTGATCACCACTAATAATCCACGCTTCATAGCCTTTATAGTGATTCTTAAGTCGGTCGCCTATCTCCTTATAAAAGGCATTAATATCATGCTGAGAAATTCGCTCCCCATAAGGAGGGTTCATAATCAAAACGCCTTGTTCATGCTCACTAGGCGGCCCTTCATTCAAAAAATCGGCTTGGCTAAATTGAATTTGACTAGCTAATCCTGCTCGTTTGGCATTATTAGTCGCAATAGGAATATTACGCGCGAGTTTATCTGCCCCATGAATAGGGAATTTTAATGCTTGCGCCTTCTCCCAAGCCTCCTTTCGACACTGTTTCCACAAAGCCGCATCAAAATTGCGCCAGCGCATAAACCCAAAATAGGTACGACGAATAGAAGGAGCAATATTGCGGGCGATCAAAGCAGCTTCAATAGGAATAGTACCAGAACCACACATTGGGTCTATAAAAAAACGCTCTCCTTTCCAACCACTCATCAAAATCATCCCTGCTGCCAATACTTCATTTAAAGGAGCGATGTTTTTTTGGGTGCGATAACCTCGTCGATGCAAAGACTCTCCCGAACTATCAAGCGAAAGGCTACATCGATGGTCATTGATATATAAATTGAGTCGTAAGTCGGGGCGTTCCACATCTATAGAAGGGCGACGACCTGTTTTTTTACGAAATTGATCAACGATAGCATCTTTGGTTTTAAGCGCGATATATTTAGAGTGCTTAAAAAAACGAGAATGTACAACACTATCTATAGCGAAGGTGCTATTGACATCTATATACTCGCTCCAATCAATTTCATCTACCTTGTTATATAGTTGTTGTTCCGTCTGTGCATGAAAATAGTGAATCGGCTGCAAGATGCGTAGTGCGGTTCGCAAATGGAGGTTTGCGCGGTAGAGTAGGGCTTGGTCTCCATCAAACTGAACAGCTCGCTTTCGTTCTTCAATATTAGTGGCTCCAAGCTGTGTAAGCTCTTTTGCTAAAATGGTTTCGAGTCCGTGAAAGGTTTTGGCGATATACATGGCGGCGAAGATAAGGGAAATTAATGATTGAGTAGAGACAAGGCATGCCTTGTCTGTACGAGTGAATGGATGATTGATTTTTTTGCGTGAAGGATAGAGGCGGAAGATTGGCGAAGTAGAAATGTAATGAGGCACGACTAGCAGGGCTGACAGCGGAAGACACTGCTAGGCGTATTAGCCGAATACATTTTCTACGAGCCAACTATTAGCCGAAAGCCTGGCCCGCAGGGCACGCCCTAAAGATTATCAAAACGGATAATGTTCCCTTCATCCCCTACAATAAACCCATTATTATTTCCACTTGGTACTATGGCATTAAATTTTTGAAAATCTAGGTCAGCTACTTGTTGCCAGCTTTCGCCTCCATCATCAGTGTACAAACAGCTACCAACCCCTACGATATAGCCCTCTTCCGTATTTCGAAAATAAACGCGCTCGAAGTGGTGATTCTTCTTGAAAACACTTTCTCCTCGACGTAGTGTTTGCCAAGAGGCTCCCGCATCTTCCGTTTTGAAAATACTACCTTGATACCCTACAACATAACCGATTTGAGGACTTGGGAAGTGAATGGAAGTAAAAAAATCGCCTTTTACAGGTAGTAAAAACCAAGTATCTCCCGCATCTTCCGTTTTGTAAACGACCCCATAACCACAGACATAGGCTGTTTGGGAATCTGTCCAAAAAACATCACGTAGTTCTTGTTCAAATGCTTGAAAATCCCAATTAAACGCGCCATTTTGGGTGCGTAAAATTAGGCCTGTATTATAGGCTTGTCCTCCTACTACAAGTCCGAGTGTGTCATTGGTGAAATCTACTGCTCGAAGGGCTTGCCAGGGATGTCCGTACATATATTGCTGCTGTAGCTCCCAGTTGCTACCTCCATCTCGTGTGACGAGTATTTTGGCATCGTAGGCAGTGGCTACACCAAAGTGGGCATTGAGAAACTGTATATCAAACACAATTTTTTCAATGCCTGTTTCTTGTGTGTGCCAGCTATTTCCTCCATCTGTAGTGTGTAAAAGCAGGGCATTATCATAGCGATTACCTCCACAAACATAGCCAGTATCAGCATTGAGAAAATGAGCAGACCATAGGCGGTAATCTTGTTGGTCTTGAATCAATTCCCACTGAATGGCATCCTCTGTTTGTTTTTGGCAGGCAGTGCCAGAAAAGAGGAGCAGAAATAGAGGCAGGTATATGATCCTATAAAATCGCATAGTTATTAAGTTAGCTTCTAAGGAGCTAATCGATCTATCTTCCAATGTTTATTGTTTGTAGATTCAAGACGATATTGAAACCGATCATGTAAACGGTTACTACGTCCTTGCCAAAACTCGAAGGTATGAGGAATGAGTACAAAGCCTCCCCAATAATCAGGACGTTCAATAGACTCGCTACTTTCATATTGTTGTTCTAATTGTTCTACTTGGTCATCTAGCTCTTTCCGCGATGCTAAGATACTACTTTGAGGAGAAGCAATAGCTCCAATTTGGCTTTTTTTAGGTCTACTTTGAAAGTATTGATTAGAGGCTGCTTCAGTCATTTTTTCTACTTTCCCTTCGATGCGAATTTGGCGTTCTAAAACATCCCAATAAAATAAAATAGAAGCATGGGGGTTCTCCAATAATTCTTTCCCTTTTCGACTTTGATAATTGGTATAAAAGAAAAAGCCTTGTTCTGAGGTGAAACCTTTTAATAATACCATGCGTAAAGAAGGACGAGCGAACTTATCAGCAGTTGCGATAGCCATTGCATTCGCTTCCATTACCTCACTCTTCAAAGCCTGTTGAAACCAGTTATCAAACTGTTCAAAAGGATTAGGCAACATTTTTGCATGTTCAAGACTGCTACATTGATAGTCTTTACGCATGTCTGATATTTTAGGAGTATTTTTTTTCATAATACCATATATATGTCAAAAATGAGTGTTGTGTTTTGAAAACTTAAAAATCTGTACTATCTAAGGCATTCAACATGCTTAAATGAACAATAATTACTTGAAAATGGTATAAAATTGTAAATATTGTACTATTTTTATTAGTCAAGATTTTTGTGTAAAATACCATACTACTTATTCACTTCTAAAGATAAGCCTTAATACTTTCTGTTTATTGATATATCTATAAATATTAAGCTACTTCAATTGTTTGTCAATGTTTAATAACTTTTAAGTATTAGTATTTAATGTAAAAATAGTATTTGAATAAGTAATGAAGTCATTATTTAAATAATTCGTAAAGTTTATTTTTAAAAATTAGAAAAAAGAGATCATGGCTAAGAACAATAATGAGTCTGCTCCTCAAGGACAGGCAGGTCTTGAAGAGGTGAATGCAATACGAAATATCCTGTTTGGTTCTCAAATGAAAACTTATGAAATTAAGTTTGATGAGTTGAAAGCGAAGTTAGATGAGGTTCAAGCTCAATTGGCTGCTTCTGTCAAAAGCTTGGATGAACGAGTAGTAGCTGATATGGGAGCAATGGAAGAACGTTTAGTGAAACAACATGATAAAGACCATGCTAGTTTGTTGGCTGAAATTCAAAAATTGAATGAGCAGAAAGCAGACCGTGTAGCACTAGGTAAAATGTTGATTCAAATTGGCGAAAAACTCTCTTCTTAAACATAATGCATCTTCTAAAAAGCATCCCCTCTTTCCAAAAAAGCCCGAAGAGTATATTCTATGAATGAACAATCACTGTTTGAACAACTACAGCATATCTTGCTAGAACAAGATCGGCAGCGTACCCGAAATATGGATGCGAAGGTTGAGGGTATACAATCTGAGGTGTCGGATTTGAAGGAGGAAGTACAAGAAATTAAAGATGATGTGAGTGGATTGAAGGATGGCTTTGAGAACCCTGAAAAATTCCAACAAAAGGTAGACCCAGTACTTAAAAATAGAATTACTGATTTAAAGGTTAATTTTCAACATTACTTTGGACATGAAGTAAAAGAGACCATTAAAACAGAGTTAGAATATTCTAGAGATGAGTTTATTGAAGCTCTTTATCCTATCATTGGACAAGTAGTACGAAGATATGTGAAGTATTCTTTTGATGGTTTCTTAGAAACAGTAAATGATCGCATGTCGAGTGCTTTTTCACCAACAAGATGGGCAAGAAGGGTGCGAGGAATGTTTGGAGGAGTATCGAATGAAGAATTGATGATTCAAGAGTCTATCACGCAATCCAAAATAGAAGAGGCATTCGTTATTCATATGGATTCAGGACTCTTGATTGGTAGTTATTCTAGTAATAACACCTCCGATTTAGATATGATTGCAGGAATGTTGACAGCCATTAAGTCATTTGTGAAAGATGCCTTTCAAGCAAAAGACCAAGGAGAGTTAGAAACAATTGAGTATGGAAATTATAAGATTCTAATTAATCATTTTCATAAATACTATATAGCGACTGTTCTGTCAGGAATGATAGACGCACAACTTAAAGAACGAATGGATGTGCATTTTATGGAGTTTTCTAAAAAGCATGTCCCCGATTCAATCAAAGATATTGATGATCGTCTTTTTTCGTCGGTATCTAATAAATTGAAAAAAAGTATTCAGGAATTTGAAACTAGCAAAAGATAGCGCAGCACGACCATAAAAAATTAAAACCTACGTGAAGTCAATAAGTAAAAAAATAATTTTAACAGGAAGTTTTTGTGTTGGGAAAACATCACTAATTAGTCGTTTTGTGTACCAACGGTTCCCTTTCAATTATCAAACTACTCTAGGAGTACGTATTGATAAGAAGCTTGTAGAAGTGAAAGATATTAATGTAAATATGATTATCTGGGATATTGGAGGAGAACAAACACAAGCTCGCGTTCCTGAGTCGTATTATTTGGGTAGTAGTGGAGTCATCTATGTATTTGATTTGTCTCGCCCTTCTAGCTTTTATAATATGGCTAATGATGTTGAATTTATTCGAAAAAAACTACCCCAAGCCCCCATTATTATAGTAGGTAATAAAATGGACCTACTAGATGAGCGAACTCTTGAAGAAGTGAAAAGCATTCTACCTATCGAACCTGATTTCTATACCAGTGCCCGTGTTGGCAATAATGTAGAAATGGTATTTTTAAGGTTAGCACAATCAATGATTGATGGAGATACAGGAGTAT
Organism: Bacteroidota bacterium; assembly: GCA_020631245.1. Taxonomy (GTDB): domain Bacteria; phylum Bacteroidota; class Bacteroidia; order Chitinophagales; family UBA2359; genus JAHDHP01. Next base: position 16,497 of record JAHDHP010000066.1, read on the forward strand.
AAAAAAAATTACTTTTATAATAAAGCACAGAT